>NZ_JAPFQV010000082.1:0-26400 GCF_033804685.1 Micromonospora sp. RTP1Z1 | reverse complement strand
GGGGGGCGCGACCGGGGGGTTTCTGGGGTGGGGGCGGGCGGGGCACCGGGCACGGGTTCCTCGGTGGTATGCCATGTTCAACGACCCGACCCCGGCTGGCATTCCACCCCCGGGGTGGCCCCACCCACGGGACGGCGCGTCACAGACCTGACACCCTGCCCGCCGGGGCGCATCCCGATCCGGACACCCGGCACGACACACCCCGAACCGCCCGGTGTCAACATCCGCGCACTTTCCGGGAAGGTGTCGCCTCCCGGCGCGCCGAGGCCACACTTTCCCCGAGACATCCGCCCCGAGGTTCGGACCGTCGCCCGGATTGAGTATCGCCCCTCCGGTTACGGACGGTCACCCTCAGTCGGGCCGCCGATCATCCGCTTGCGCCCTTTGCTCTGCTTCCTCATAGGCAACAGGCACGGTCGGTAACTGTTGCGTCCGTTGAAGCAGAGCAAAGCGCGGGAGCAGCACCATCGGGGTCCGCGCGGTCTCATGCGGGAGACCTGATCAGAGGTCTACGACGGGCCGGGCGGCGGCGACGGTGCCGGCGTCTCCAAACGACCGGTCACGGTGCGTACGGCGATCTCTTCAGCCGCGGGCGGTCACGCTCCGTCGGTGACGGGCGGGGATCCGGGCGTCCCGGCGCGGTCCGGGCCGGAGCTCCGGTCCGTCTCCTCGGCGGTCGGCTGTCGCGGCACCGCCCGCTCTGCCGGCTCGGCGGGCCAGGGGACCTCCGGGGACCGGTGGAACGCGATCCCGGCCAGGTGCCAGCGCGGGCCGTGGCCGGCCAGCCGGTCACGGAACCCGGCCCAGTCGTGGGTCGCCCGAGGTGACCAGGCCAGCTCGGCGATGGCGGGCAGCCGGGGCAGCAACATGAACTCGATCTCCGTCAGCGAGGTGACCGACTCGGTCCAGAGCGGCGCCTCGACGCCGAGCACCGCCTCCGCCGGCACGTCGGCGAGGTGTGCCCCCGGATCCCAGTCGTAGGACCGCCGCACGTCGATCAGGCCGGCCCAGTCGTGCCCGATGGGGGTGTCCGGGGCGTACTTCATGTCGAGGTAGACGTGGTTGCCGGGGGAGAGGATCAGCCGGGCGCCCCGGCGTACCGCCTCGGCGACCACCGGGTCGTCGCCGTCGGTGCCCCACCACTGGAGCACCCGCCCGTCGAGGTGCGCGGCCGGGGCGATCTGGTGCCAGCCGACCACGGCCTTCCCGGTGGCGGCGACGATCCGCTGCGCCCGCTCGACGAAGCCGGTGTACGCCTCGCCCTTCACCTTGAACGCCTCGTCGCCCCCGATGTGCAGCCACGGCCCGGGGGTGAGCGCGGCCACCTCGCCCAGCACGTCGGCCACGAAGTCGTACGTCCGCTCGTCGGCCGGGTCGACGTAGCTGAAGCCGACCTCGGTCCCGGTGTACGGCGGCGGCGCGACCTTGTCCGGCGCCAGCTCCGGGTACGCGAGCAGCGCCGCGTTGGTGTGTCCCGGCAGGTCGATCTCCGGGACCACGGTGACGTGCCGGCGGGCGGCGTACCGGACGATGCGGCGGTAGTCGGCGGCGGTGTACCAGCCGCCGGCGCCGCCACCCACCTCGGTGGTGCCGCCAGCGGTGGCGAGCCGGGGCCAGGAGTCGACGGCGATCCGCCAGCCCTGGTCGTCGGTGAGGTGCAGGTGCAGGTGGTTGAGCTTGTACCGGGCCAGGTGGTCGATCACTCGCAGCACGTCGGCGACGCCGAAGAAGTGCCGCGCCACGTCGAGCATCGCGCCCCGGTAGGGGAACCGGGGCCGGTCGACGATCAGACCGCCGGGTACCACCCAGCGCCCGGCCACCGGGGTCGGGCGCTCGATCGCCGCCGGGAAGAGCTGGCGCAGCGTCTGCACGCCGTGGAACAGGCCGGCCGCGGTGGCGGCGACGATCCGCACGCCCTCGGAGGTCACGTCGAGCCGGTAGCCCTCGTCCCCCAGCCGCTCAGCCGGGACGGAGCTTCCCGCCGCCGGGCCGGACAGGGTGAGCACCAGGTGGCCGTCGGTCCCGGCGACCGCCTCAGCGACCGGCACCGGGTAGCCGGTCGCGGGCCGGAGCAGTTCGGCGAGCTGCTCGGCGACGTCCCGGGCGGCCGGGTCGGGGCTGACCCTGATCGCCGCGTCCTCGGGGAGCACGAAGTCGGCTGTCGGGTCCGGCGCCACCCGCTCGGGGGCCGGGATCACGTCGTGCAGCCGGATCGGGCCCGCCGGGGCGAGCAGGCCGCTGGCCGTCCGCGCGGCGGCCCGGGCGAGGTCTGCCGCCGCCGGTTCGTGCGCCGGGAGGCTGGCCGAACCGGCCGCGAGCGCCGCCGCCGGGCCGGCCGGCCGCATGCTGAGCTCGTCCGAGCCGGGCGCGTCCGGGCCGAGCGGATCGGGACCGGTGGCGGGGGTGGCGGAAGGGGTGGGCGGCACGGCGGCGGCTCCGGGGGTGTATTCGCGAGGGATATGGCAAAAGTCAGGTTCAGCAAAACCAGTGCCATCAAGGGTACGAGAGGAGTCGCAGTTGCGTGATCGTGCGCATGGAAGCGTTCCCAGAAACCGCCACGAACGCGGATAGTCGTGATGGCTGTGCCTATTGTCACCGAACGGTCCCAGGCCCCTCGATGTTCGCTTAACCTTCGCCCACCGATCGCTGATGACGCCGGGATTACCGGCGGTCGGCCCCGGGGTATGAAGCAACTGAACCTTCGTTAAGTGTCATTTCCGGCGCGCGTAGGAGGCTTCCGGTGGCAGCGCAAGATTCGGTCGATCACAAGTACGTCTACGACTTCGCCGAGGGCAACAAGGAACTCAAGGACCTGCTCGGCGGCAAGGGCGCCAACCTCGCCGAGATGACCAACCTCGGCCTGCCGGTTCCGCCCGGCTTCACCATCACCACCGAGGCCTGCAAGGAATACCTGGCCACCGGCACCGAGCCGGACGGGCTGGCCGCCCAGATCGAGGCACACCTGGAATCCCTGGAGCGCGGGATGGGCCGCCGGCTCGGCGACCCGGACGACCCGCTGCTGGTATCGGTCCGCTCGGGCGCCAAGTTCTCCATGCCCGGCATGATGGAGACCGTCCTCAACGTCGGCCTCAACGACCGCAGCGTGATCGGGCTCAGCAGGCAGGCGGGTGGCTCGGCCGACCAGGCCGCCTCCGGCGGCGCAGGCCGGTTCGCCTGGGACTCGTACCGCCGCCTCATCCAGATGTTCGGCAAGACCGTCTGCGAGGTGCCGGGCGAGGAGTTCGAGCACGCGCTCGACGACGCCAAGCGCGCCAGGGGTACGACGAACGACCTGGACCTCGACGCGGACGACCTGCGCGGGCTGGTCGACGCGTACAAGAAGATCTTCGTCAAGCACACCGGGCGGGAGTTCCCGCAGGAGCCGCGGGAGCAGCTCGACCTGGCCATCCGCGCGGTGTTCGAGTCGTGGAACGCCGAGCGCGCGGTGGTCTACCGCCGCCAGGAGCGGATTCCGGCCGAGCTGGGCACCGCGGTCAACGTGGTGGCCATGGTCTTCGGCAACCTCGGCTCCGACTCCGGCACCGGCGTCGCCTTCACCCGGGACCCGGGCAGCGGCGCCCAGGGCATCTACGGGGACTACCTGGCCAACGCCCAGGGCGAGGACGTGGTCGCCGGCATCCGCAACACCGTGCCGCTGCAGGAGCTGGAGCAGCTCGACAAGAAGTCCTACGACGAGCTGCTTGGGTACATGGCCCGGCTTGAGGAGCACTACAAGGACCTCTGCGACATCGAGTTCACCATCGAGCGCGGCAAGCTCTGGATGCTCCAGACTCGGGTCGGCAAGCGCACTGCCGCGGCGGCCTTCGTCATCGCCGGGCAGCTCGTCGACGAGGGCCTGATCGACCTGGACGAGGCGTTGCACCGGGTCAACGGCGCGCAGCTCGCCCAGCTGATGTTCCCCCGGTTCAAGCTCGACCATGAGTTCCAGCCGGTCGCCAAGGGCATCGGCGCCTCCCCGGGCGCCGCGTCGGGCAAGGTGGTCTTCACCTCCGCCCGCGCGGTCGAGCTGGCCGCCGAGGGGGAGGCGGTGATCCTGGTCCGCCGGGAGACCAACCCCGACGACCTGAACGGCATGATCGCCGCCAAGGGCATCCTCACCTCGCGGGGCGGCAAGACCAGCCACGCCGCCGTGGTGGCCCGGGGCATGGGCAAGACCTGCGTCTCCGGCGCCGACGAGCTGGAGGTCAACGTACCGGCGAAGAAGTTCACCGTCGGCGGGCAGACCGTCGTCGAGGGCGACGTGGTCTCCATCGACGGCACCACCGGCAAGGTCTACCTCGGCGAGGTGCCGGTCATGCCGTCCGAGGTGGTGCAGTACTTCGAGGGCAGCATCGAGCCGGAGCACGTCGACAACGCGCTGGTCCGGGCCGTACACCGGATCATGACGCACGCCGACGGCAAGCGGCGGCTGGCGGTCCGGACGAACGCCGACACCGGCGCGGACGCCGCGCGGGCGCGGCGGTTCGGCGCCGAGGGCATCGGCCTGTGCCGCACCGAGCACATGTTCCTCGGCGACCGGCGCGAGCTGGTCGAGCGGCTGATCCTGGCCCGCACCGACGACGAGCGGGAGGGCGCACTCGCCGCCCTGCTGCCGTTGCAGCGGGACGACTTCGTGGAGATCTTCCGCGAGATGGACGGGCTGCCGGTCACCGTGCGGCTGATCGACCCGCCGCTGCACGAGTTCCTGCCCCCGCTGGAGCAGCTCGCGGTGAACGTCGCGGTCGCCCAGGAGCGCGGCGAGGACGTCGCCAAGGAGGAGGCGCTGCTCGCCGCCGTCCGGCGGATGCACGAGGAGAACCCGATGCTCGGCCTGCGCGGCGTACGGCTAGGCCTGGTCATCCCCGGCCTCTTCGCCATGCAGGTCCGCGCGATCGCGGAGGCCGCCGTCGCGGTCACCCGCGACGGCGCGGCGGCCAAGCCGGAGATCATGGTCCCGCTGGTCGGCGCGGTGCAGGAACTGGAGACGGTCCGCGCCGAGGCCGAGAAGATCATTGCCGAGGTGGTCGGGGACAGCGGCGTCGAGGTGCTGATCGGCACCATGATCGAGGTGCCCCGGGCGGCGCTGACCGCCGGGCAGATCGCCGAGGCGGCGGAGTTCTTCTCCTTCGGCACCAACGACCTGACCCAGATGGGCTGGGGATTCTCCCGCGACGACGTCGAGGGGGCGTTCTTCTGGCGCTACCTGGAGCTGGGCATCTTCGGCATCTCGCCGTTCGAGTCGATCGACCGGGAGGGCGTCGGCCGGCTGGTCCGGATCGCCGCCGAGGAGGGCCGGGCGGCCCGGCCCGGGTTGAAGCTCGGCGTCTGCGGCGAGCACGGCGGCGACCCGGACTCGGTGCACTTCTTCCACGAGGTGGGCCTGGACTACGTCTCCTGCTCCCCGTTCCGGGTGCCGGTGGCCCGCCTCGAGGCCGGCCGCGCGGCGGTGGAGACCGACGGTTCCGACTCCCGCTGATCCGCGTCGGACACGGGGTCGTCGGTCTTCGCACCGGCGGCCCCGTGGCCGTTTTCGACCCGGCCCGGCACGCCGGCCGACGCGGCCGGGCGTAACCTGGGCGCACTGTTCGATCAACTGGGAAGGGCGGCCGCATGACCAGCCTCTGGGAGAGCCTGACCGTTGACGCCCGTGACCCGTCCCGGCTGGCCCACTGGTGGGCGGAGGCGCTCGGCTACCAGGTGATCACCGACAAACCGGACGAGGTGGAGATCCGCCGGGCGCCGGACCAGGTCCCCGGCATCGTCTTCGTCCCGGTGACCGACGGCAAGGTCACCAAGAACCGGCTGCACCTCGACCTGCGCCCGGCCGACCAGGAGGCCGAGGTCGAGCGGTTGGTCGACATGGGCGCCCGGCACGTGGACGTCGGCCAGGGCGACGTGGAGTGGACGGTGCTGGCCGACCCGGAGGGCAACGAGTTCTGCGTGCTGCGGCAGCGGGGGTAGCGGTTGAGCGGCCGGTCGGACGACGCGGCGCGCCTGGTCGACGCGGCGCGCCTGGTCGACGAGGCGCCCAAGGACACCGGGTACGGGCGCTCGCCGTACGAGCGGGACCGGGCGCGGGTGCTGCACTCGGCGGCGTTCCGCCGGCTCGCGGCGAAGACCCAGGTGCACACGGCGGGCACCGACGACTTCCTGCGTACCCGGCTGACCCACTCGCTCGAGGTGGCGCAGATCGCCCGCGAGATGGGGGCGCGGCTGGGCTGCGACCCGGACGTGGTCGACACCGCCGGGCTGGCGCACGACCTCGGCCACCCGCCGTTCGGGCACAACGGCGAGGACGCGCTGGACGCGCTCGCCGCCGACTGCGGCGGTTTCGAGGGCAACGCGCAGACGCTGCGGGTGCTCACCCGGCTGGAAGCCAAGGTGCTCGCCCCGGACGGTCGCTCCGTCGGGCTCAACCTGACCCGGGCGGCGCTCGACGCGGTCAGCAAGTACCCGTGGCCGCGCCGCCCCGGGCAGCGCAAGTTCGGCGTGTACGCCGACGACCGCCCGGTCTTCGACTGGCTGCGCGCCGGCGCCCCGCCCGGCGGTCGGCGCTGCCTGGAGGCGCAGGTGATGGACTGGGCCGACGACGTCGCGTACTCGGTGCACGACGTGGAGGACGGCATCCACGGCGGGTACGTCAGCCTGCGTCCGCTGCTGGAGGACGCCGACGAGCGGCGGGCGCTCTGCGCCGACGTGGCGACCGCGTACTCGGGGGAGTCCCCGGGCGACCTCGGTGAGGTGCTGGTCGAGCTGGCGGCCGACCCGGCGCTCGCCCCGCTCGCCGGGTACGACGGCAGCCACCGGGCCCAGGCGGCGCTGAAGGCGACCACCAGCGTGCTCACCGGCCGGTTCGTCTCGACCGTGGTGGCCGCCACCCAGGAGCGCGACGGCTCCGGCCCGCACCGCCGGTACGCCGCCGACCTGGTGGTGCCCCGCCGCATCCGGGCGCAGTGCGCGCTGCTCAAGGGCATCGCGCTCCGGTACGTGATGCGCCGCCCGGGCGCCGGCCCCCGGTACGCCAGCCAGCGGGAGATCCTCGCCGAGCTGGTCGCCACCCTGGTCGACCGCGCGCCGGACGTGCTCGACCCGGTCTTCGCGCCGCTGTGGCGGGACGCCCCGGACGACACCGCCCGGCTGCGGGTGGTGATCGACCAGGTCGCCTCGCTCACCGACCCGGCGGCGCTGGCCTGGCATGGCCGCCTGGTGGGCGCCCGGCCCGGGCTCGGCTGAGCGGGCGTCTGACCGGCCGGTGGGGGACCGGCGCGACTCAGGCTAGCCTAAGCGATATGAGTGAGCGCCCGAAGAAGGTCACCGTCGCCCAGGTCCTGCGGACCGAGCGGCCCACCCCGCACCTGATCCGGCTGGTGCTGGGCGGCGCGGAGCTGACCGGCCTGCCGGTGGGCGCGTACACCGACCACTACATCAAGTTCGTCTTCCCGCCGGCCGGGGTCAGCTACCCGCACCCGGTGGACCTGGCCGCGCTCAAGCGGGACTTGCCCCGCGAGCAGTGGCCGCGGCTGCGGGCGTACACGGTCCGGGCCTGGGACGCGGTCGCCGGCGAGCTGACCGTCGACGTGGTGCACCACGGCGACGAGGGGCTGGCCGGCCCGTGGGCCGCCGCCCTGCGGCCCGGCGACGAGGTGTGCTTCACCGGCCCCGGCGGCGGGTACGCCCCGGACCCGGCCGCCGACTGGCACCTGCTGGTCGGTGACGAGAGCGCCCTGCCGGCGATCGCCGCCGCGCTGGAGCGGCTGCCGGTCGGCGCGCCCGCGACGGTCTTCGTCGAGGTCGATGGCCGGGCCGACGAGCTGTCGCTGGCCAGCCCCGGCGCGGTGGAGCTGACCTGGCTGCACCGGGCCGGTCGCCCGGTCGGCGAGGCGCTGGTCGAGGCGGTCCGCGGGCTGGACTTTCCGCCCGGCGCGGTGCACGCCTTCGTCCACGGCGAGGCCACCTTCGTCAAGGAGCTGCGGCGGTTGCTGCGGGTCGAGCGCGGGCTGCCCCGCGGCGCCCTCTCCATCTCCGGTTACTGGCGGCGCGGCATGGACGACGAGGGCTGGCGCTCCACGAAGGCGGCCTGGAACGCCCAGGTCGAGGCCGAGGAGACCGCCACCCTTCCCGCCTGACCCTCCGGGCTCCCTCCAGGCTGGCCAGGCGCCGGACGGCGTGCCGCTGGACGCCGACCGGGGGGCCACCGTGGCTGCCAAGATCCGCAAGGGTGGAGATGCGCGGTATCGGCCCCGCCGGACCGTTGCCCGATCAGGATTGGGCCATGGCGCAGCAGGTGGGGGAGAGCACGGCCGGTGTCGGGCGTACCGACCGGGTCGTGCTGTGCCTGGGCGTCGGCGGCGTGCTGGCCGTGGTCGGTTGGGGCGTGTTCGGGGGCGGATCCCTCGCCGGGTTCGGCAAGGCCGGGCTGGCCTGGGTGATCAGCACGTTCGGCTGGTTCTTCGTGGTGGCCGCGGACGCCTTCCTGGTCCTCTCCGTGGTGCTCGGGGCGTCCCGGTTCGGCCGGATCCGGCTCGGCGCCGACGACGACGAGCCGGAGTTCACCACCACGGCCTGGGTGTCCATGATGTTCAGCACCGGCATGGGTATCGGCCTGATCTTCTACGCCGTGGCCGAGCCGATCCAGCACTACGCCGCCCCGCCACCGGCCGCCGGCGTCGCGCCGCAGTCCGGCCAGGCCGCCGCGGTGGCCATGCAGTACACCCTCTTCCACTGGACGCTGCACCCGTGGGGGATCTACGCGATCGCCGCGCTGGCGCTGGCGTACTCGACGTTCCGCAAGGGGCGCGGCAGCCGGATCTCGGCCGCCTTCGAGCCGCTGCTCGGCGCCCGGGCGTACGGGCCGATCGGGCGGGCCATCGACCTGCTCGCGGTCTTCGCCACCGTGTTCGGCTCGGCGACCAGCCTCGGGCTCGGGGCGCTCCAGGTCGCCGCCGGTCTGGCTTCGGCGACCGGGGTGCCGGACAGTACCGGGGTCGAGCTGGTGGTGATCGCGTCGCTCACCGCCGCCTTCGTGGTCTCCGCGTTCACCGGGCTGCACAAGGGGATCAAGTGGCTGTCGACCACCAACGTGGTGCTGGCGGTCGGGCTGATGGTGTTCGTCTTCGTGGCCGGGCCGACGATCTACACGCTGGAGGTGCTGCCCGCCTCGGTCGGCGACTACCTCAGTCACCTGGTGGTCATGTCGACCCGGACCGGGGCGTTCAGCGATCCGGCCTGGCTGGGCTCGTGGACGATCTTCTACTGGGCGTGGTGGATCTCCTGGGCGCCGTTCGTGGGCATCTTCATCGCCCGGATCTCCCGGGGGCGGACGGTCCGGGAGTTCGTCATCGGGGTGCTGCTGGTACCGAGCGGGGCGAGCATCGTCTGGTTCGCGATCATGGGCGGCACCGCCCTGCGGGTGCAGCGGACCGGCACCCGGGACCTGGTCGCCGATGTCGGGGCGAGCGCCGAGAACGCGCTGTTCGGGCTCCTGCACGCGCTGCCGTTGGCGACGGCCACCTCGGTGGTGGCGGCGGTGCTGGTGGCCCTCTTCTTCATCACCGGCGCGGACTCGGCCGCGCTGGTGCTCGGCTCGCTGAGTTCCCGGGGCGCGCTGCGGCCGCACCGGGGCGTGGTGGTGCTCTGGGGCGTACTGATCGGGGCGGTCGCCGCGGCGCTGCTGCTCGCCGGCGGCCTGGCCGCGCTGCAGCAGGCCACCATCCTGGTCGCGCTGCCCTTCGTGGTGGTGATGCTCGGCCTGGCGGTCGCCCTGTTCCGGGAGATGGCCGCCGACCCGGCGGTGCAACCGCGGGCCCGGGTGCGCCGAGCCGGGCTGGCCGCGGCGGTGCGCGTCGCCCGGTCGTACGAGGAGGAGGATCCGCCGCCGGTCACCCGCTGGCTGCACCGCCGCCCCCGCTGACCGGGGCGCGGCGGCGTGCGCCACACGGCCTTGCCCCGACCGCCGGATAGTCGGTCCGGCAGGGCAGGATGTACGCCGAGGGGGTGGCGGAGATGGCGGGGCGGATCCGGGACGAGGACATCGCGCTGGTCCGCGAGCGCACCTCGATCGGCGAGGTCATCTCCGACACGGTCACGCTGAAGTCGGCCGGCGGCGGCAACCTCAAGGGGTTGTGCCCCTTCCACGACGAGAAGAGCCCGTCGTTCAACGTCTCGCCCGTTCGCAACGTCTGGTACTGCTTCGGCTGCGGGGCCGGCGGGGACGCGATCAAGTTCCTGATGGACGCCGAGCACCTCAGCTTCGTCGAGTCCGTCGAGCGGCTCGCGGCCCGCGTCGGCATTCAGCTGCGGTACGTCGAGAACGACAATGCCACCCCCCGGGCCCGCCCCCAGCAGGGGCAGCGGCAGCGGCTGGTGGCCGCGCACGCCGCCGCCGTGGAGTTCTACCGGGCCCAGCTCAGCACGGCCGGCGCCCGCCCGGCCCGGGAGTTCCTCGCCCAGCGTGGCTTCGACCGGGCCGCCGCCGAGCGGTACGGCTGCGGCTTCGCCCCGGAGGGCTGGGACCTGCTCACCAGGCACCTGCGCCAGCAGGGCTTCACCCACGACGAGCTGGTCACCGCCGGGCTGTCCCGTCCGGCCCGATCGGGCTCCCTGATCGACCGGTTCCGCCGCCGGCTGCTCTGGCCGATCCGTGACCTGACCGGCGACGTCATCGGGTTCGGCGCCCGCAAGCTCTTCGACGACGACGACGGCCCGAAATACCTCAACACCCCCGAGACGCCGCTCTACAAGAAGTCGCACGTCCTCTACGGCATCGACCAGGCCAAGCGGGAGATCGCCAAGCAGGGCAAGGTGGTCGTCGTCGAGGGCTACACCGACGTGATGGCCTGCCACCTGGCCGGCGTCAGCACCGCGGTGGCGACGTGCGGCACCGCCTTCGGCACCGACCACATCGGCGTGCTGCGCCGCCTGCTGATGGACACCGACGCGGTGGCCGGCGAGATCATCTTCACCTTCGACGGCGACGCCGCCGGCCAGAAGGCCGCGCTGCGCGCGTTCGAGGACGACCAGCGCTTCGTCGGGCGTACCTTCATCGCGGTCAGCCCCGACAACATGGATCCCTGCGAGCTGCGGCTGGCCAAGGGCGACCTGGCGGTCCGCGACCTGGTCGCCCGCCGCGAGCCGCTGGTCGACTTCGCGCTGCGCCACGTGATCAACCGGTACGACCTGGACACCGTCGACGGCCGGGTGGAGGCGATGCGCCGCGCCGCCCCGCTGGTCGCCAAGATCAAGGACCGGGAGAAGCGCCCGGAGTACGTCCGCAAGCTCGCCGGCGACCTCGGCATGGAGATCGAGCCGGTGCAGCGGGCGGTGCAGACCGCCGGCAACGGCCAGCCGACCGGCCAGCGCTCCGCCCCGGCCCGTCCCGCCCCGGCCGCGGACAGCCCGCAGTCGATGGTCGAGCGGGAGGCGCTGAAGCTCGCCCTCCAGGAGCCGGTGCTGGCCGGCCCCATGTTCGACGCGGTCGAGTCCGCCGAGTACCGCCACCCTGTCCACGCGGCGGTGCGGGCGGCGATCGCGGCGGCCGGCGGCGCGGCCGCGGCCACCGGCGGCGCGGTCTGGATCGAGCAGGTCCGTGACGCCTGCGACGACCTCGCCGCCCGGGCGCTCGTCGGCGAGTTGGCCGTCGAGCCGCTGCGCATCGACGGCGAGCCGGACCCGCGGTACGTCTCGGTGACCGTGGCCCGGTTGCAGTGGGGCTCGGTGACCAGCCGGATCAAGGACCTCAAGTCGAGGGTCCAGCGGATCAACCCGGTGAGCAACAAGGACGAGTACTTCGCGCTCTTCGGGGAACTGCTCTCGCTGGAGCAGCACGCGCGGGCGCTGCGCGAGCAGGCCGCCGGAGGACTGTGATGGGACTGTTCAACCGGAAACCGAAGCTGCCCCCTGCCGACCGGCCGCCGCTCGCGCCCGACGAGCGGGTGCTCGCCTGGGCCGCCGCCGGCAACGGCGAGGGCGACGGCGTGGTGGTGGCCAGCAACCTCGGGCTCTGGCTGCCCGGCCGGGGGCACCGGCTGGGCTGGCACGACATCCTCAAGGCGGTCTGGTCGGGGCGCGAGCTGACCGTCACCCCGGCCGAGCGGATCGCCGAGCGGGACGGCTACCTGGTGGTGGCCGACTGCCCGGCCGAGACGTACCTGCTGGTCGATCCCGGGGACCTGCCGCACCAGGTGCGGGCCCGGGTCACCCGTTCGGTGGCGTACACCGTGCACCACGAGGTGCCCGGCGGTGCCGGCCGGATCGCCGCCCGGCGGGTGGCCGGCGTGGACGGGCTGACCTGGACGGTCCGCTACGACCCGGGCACGCCGGCCGACGACGAGGCGGTGGCCGCTGAGACCGACCGGCTGGTCGCCGCCGCCCGCGCCTCGACCGCCCCGGCCGACGTCTGAGGCTCAGCCACTGAGACCACCCTACGTAGTCGTCCGTGCGCCGTCTGTCGTAGCCGGATCGAGTAGTTGGATTAACCGGTCGATGGTGTCGGACCCGGCCGCTAGGGTCGGCCGGTGACCACTGCTCAACCACTCATCCAGGCTCGGGGGCTGGTGAAGCGGTTCGGCGACTTCACCGCCGTCGACGGCATCGACGTCGAGGTGCGACCCGGCGAGGCGTTCGGCTTCCTCGGGCCGAACGGCGCCGGCAAGTCCTCCACCATGCGCATGGTCGGTTGCATCTCCCCGCCGAGCGGCGGCGAGCTGCGCATCCTCGGCATGGACCCGGTCCGGGACGGCCCGGCGATCCGGGCCCGGCTGGGCGTCTGCCCCCAGCTCGACAACCTCGACCCGGAGCTGACCGTCCGGGAGAACCTCACCACCTACGCCCGCTACTTCGGCATCCCCCGCCGGGTGGCCCGCGAGCGCGCGGCCGAGCTGCTCGACTTCGTCCAGCTCGCCGAGCGCGCCGACAGCAAGGTCGAGCCGCTCTCCGGCGGCATGAAGCGCCGGCTGACCATCGCCCGCGCGCTGGTCAACAACCCGGAGATCGTCCTGCTCGACGAGCCCACCACCGGGCTCGACCCGCAGGCCAGGCACCTGGTCTGGGAGCGGCTGTTCCGGCTCAAGCAGCAGGGCGTCACCCTGGTGCTCACCACCCACTACATGGACGAGGCCGAGCAGCTCTGCGACCGCCTCGTGGTGATGGACGGCGGTCGGATCGTCGCCGAGGGCTCGCCCCGGGCCCTGATCGAGGAGTACTCGACCCGGGAGGTGGTGGAGCTGCGCTTCGCCGCCGACTCGCAGGAGGCGTTCGCCGGCAAGCTCGACGGGCTGGGGGAGCGGGTCGAGGTGCTGCCCGACCGGATCCTGCTCTACGTCGCTGACGGCGACGCGGCGGTCGCCGAGGTCACCGCGCTCGGCCTCGTCCCGGCCAGCGTCCTGGTCCGGCGCAGCAGCCTGGAGGACGTCTTCCTGCACCTCACCGGCCGGACGCTGGTCGACTAGGGGCACCGGTTCGCCCGTCACCGGCGGGGCGTGGCCCAGCCGGCGCTGCTGGTCCACCCCGTCGCCGGGCGCTCCTTCGTCGCCGCTCCGCCCCGGAGTCCCTGACCCGGGTCCGGGCCGGCCGGAAAACCTTGCGACATCGCCGGCTGGTCGCCGTAGGGTGGCCGGCGGCCTGTCGTACCCGGGGGGTAGGAAGGCCGTGGTGGACGGAGAGCGGGGGTGGTCGACGTGAGCGTGGCGGAGCGGGTCCGGCCGGCGTTGCCGCGGGTGCCGGCGCTGGCGGTGCTCGCGCACCACCTGGTGGGTTACCGGCGCACCTGGCGGGCGGGGGTCTTCTCGTCCTTCCTGCTGCCGGTGCTCACCGTGGTCGGCTTCGGCTTCGGTGTCGGCGCGTACGTCGACCAGGGGGTGGGCGGCGTGCCCTACCTCGACTGGCTGGTTCCGGGCCTGATCGCCTCCACCGCACTGCAGGTGGCGATCGGCGAGTCGACCTGGCCGGTGCTGAGCAACTTCCGCTGGATCAAGACCTACTTCGCCCAGGTCGCGGCGCCACTGCGGGTGGGTGACATCCTCGCCGGCCACCTCGCCTTCGTGCTGTTCCGGGCGTTCACCAGCGCGGCCGCGTTCCTGCTGGTGACCGCCCTGTTCGGGGCGCTGCGCTCGCCGTGGGCGGTGGCCGTGCTGCCGGTGGTGCTGCTGCTCAGCCTGGCGGTCGCCGCGCCGACCTTCGCGTTCAGCGCCTGGGCGCCGAGCGACAGCTACCTGGCGCTGCTGTTCCGCTTCGCGGTGATCCCGATGACGCTCTTCGCCGGGGTGTTCTTCCCGGTCGAGTCGCTGCCGTCGGGGCTGCGCCAGCTGGCGTACGTGACGCCGCTCTGGCACGCGGTGGACCTCTGCCGGGCGGCCACGCTCGGGGTGGCTCCGCAGTGGTCGGTCCCCGGTCATCTGCTCTACCTCGCCGCCTGGGCGCTCGCCGGCTGGCTGCTGGCCCGGCGCGCGTTCCGCCGCGAGCTCGTCGTCTAGGGGAGGGATGTCATGGTTGGTCTCGTCCTGCCCCGGCTGGTCAGCTTCGAAGGTGCGCCCCGCCGCTCGGCCTCGGTGGTGGAGCGCAACCTCACGTCGCTGAGGAGCGCGTACTGGCTGGTGGTCATCTCCGGCTTCCTGGAGCCGGTGCTCTACCTCTTCTCCATCGGCATCGGGGTGGGGGCGCTGGTCGGCGACCTCACCCTCCCCGGCGGCCGGGTCGTCTCGTACGCCGGGTTCGTCGCGCCGGCGATGCTGGCCTCGTCGGCGATGACCGGCGCGCTGGCGGAGACCACCTTCAACTTCTTCGGGAAGATGAAGTTCATGAAGCTGTACGACGGGATCATCGCGACCCCGGTGCAGCCGTTCGAGATCGCCCTCGGTGAGCTGGGCTGGGCGATGATCCGGGGGTCGCTGTACTCGGCGGCCTTCCTGGGGGTCATGGTGGCGATGGGCCTGACCGGCGCCGGCGCGGCGGTCACCGCCTTCCCGGCCGCGGTGCTGGTCGGCTTCGCCTTCGGCGCGCTCGGCATGGCCGTCGCCACGTTCATGCGCAGCTGGCAGGATTTCGACCTGATGGGCTCCGCCCAGTTCACCCTCTTCCTCTTCTCCGGCACCTTCGTCCCGGCCGAGGCGTATCCGGCCGTGCTGCGCTGGGTGGTCGAGCTGACCCCGCTCTACCGGTCGGTGCACCTGATCCGGGGCATCTCCGTCGGCTCGGCCGGCTGGTCGTGGCTGCTCGACGTGGCGTACCTGCTGGTGCTGACCGGGGTCGGGCTTCTCGTGGCGTCCCGGCGGATGGGCAGGCTGCTCTACAAGTAGGGGGTTACCGGCCGTTCCGGTGGGGCATGTCGTTGCTGACGATGCCGACCATGCCGACCATGAGGGAGGGGCGATGGCCTCCGACGAGTCTTCCGCCCGCAGCGGGCGCGACCGCAATGCATCCAGCGCGGTCTCCGCGGCCCGCAACGGCGTGGAGCGCGCCCGGGACCGGGCCGACCTGGGCCGGTCGAGCGACCGGCCGCGTCGTTCCGGGCCGGTCGGCCCGGACGACGGTCCGGACAGCCCGACCGTCCTGCCGGGCGCCGGCTGGAAGGCCGCGCTGAAGCGCACGGTCAAGGAGTTCCAGGACGACAGCCTGACCGACTGGGCGGCGGCCCTCACCTACTACGGGGTGCTCTCGATCTTCCCCGGCGTGCTGGTGCTCATCTCGGTGCTCGGCCTGCTCGGCAAGGGCGCCACCGAGGGGGTCAAGGACACCGTGAACCAGGTGGTCCCCGAGGCCAACATCCGCACGATCATCCAGACCGCGATCGAGCAGGCGGGCACCTCCGGCGGCCTGGCCAGCATCGCCGCGATCATCGGTGTGCTCGCCGCCTTCTGGTCGGCCTCCGGTTACGTCGCCGCCTTCATGCGCGCCTCCAACAGCATCTACGACGTGCCCGAGGGGCGGCCGATCTGGAAGACGCTGCCGATCCGGCTCGGGGTGACCGCGCTGGTCGGCGTGCTGCTGCTGGCCGCCGCGGTGATCGTGGTCTTCACCGGTGGCCTCGCCGAGCAGGTCGGCAGCGCGATCGGGCTGGGCTCGACGGCCGTGACGGTGTGGAACATCGTCAAGTGGCCGGTGCTGCTCATCCTGGTCAGCCTGATGTTCGCGATCCTCTACTGGGCCTCGCCGAACGCCCGGCACGGCGGTTTCCGCTGGTTCAGTCCGGGTGGCCTGCTCGCCGTGGTGATCTGGCTGCTGATCTCCGGCCTCTTCGCCTTCTATGTCAGCAACTTCGCCTCGTACAACAAGACCTACGGGGCGGTGGCCGGCGTGATCATCTTCCTGGTCTGGCTCTGGTTGAGCAACATCGCGATCCTGTTCGGCGCGGAGTTCGACGCCGAGTTGGAGCGCGGACGCGCCATCGAGGCCGGGCACCCGGTTGAGGAGGAGCCGTACGTCGAGCTGCGCGACGACCGCAAGCTGAAGAAGAAGCGCAACGCCGCCTCCGGTCACTGACCGCCACCCCCCGTCGACCGCCCCGCCGCGCCCCTTGCGGCGGGGCGGTCCGCGTCCGTCCCGGGGCTGGGCAAGGGGCCGCTTTCCGTGATCCATTACGTGCTTTTGCTCATATGGACAAAAGTTTGGTTTAGATCGCGTCGAAGCTATGGACACGCGGCCCGGAAGGCTCCTACTGTGTCGGACACGACACATCGCCGTTGCGTCGATGTGAACGACTCCGATGCGGAGGTGAGTCCCGGTGCGGACGATGGACCCCCTGCACGTACGGCTGTTGCGGTTGCTCCGGGACGAGGGGGCGGTGTCCCGGGCGGAGCTCGGCGACCGGTTGCAGATGCCGCGCCCCCGCCTC
The DNA here is from genome assembly GCF_033804685.1 of Micromonospora sp. RTP1Z1. Lineage (NCBI taxonomy): Bacteria > Bacillati > Actinomycetota > Actinomycetes > Micromonosporales > Micromonosporaceae > Micromonospora > Micromonospora sp. RTP1Z1. The sequence goes on along the minus strand of NZ_JAPFQV010000082.1, from coordinate 9,575 downwards.
CTCACCGAGCTGGAACGGCTGGTCGGCCTCGGCTACGTCGCCGAGGCGGGGCTGGCCGCGTCCCGCGGCGGGCGGCGCTCCACACTGGTCGAGCTCAGCCCGCACCTGCGCTTCGCCGCGGTCGACCTGGGCGCCAGCTCGATCGACGTCGAGGTGGTCAACGGCCGCCTCGAACCGGTGGTCGCCTACACCGAGCCGGCCGACATCCGCTCCGGCCCGAAGGTGACCCTCCAGCGGGTCAACGAGCTACTGCACAAGGCCAAGGTGGACGGCGCGTACGAGCGGCTCGACTCGGTCGGCATCGGCGTGCCGGGGCCGGTGAGCTTCCGCGACGGCGTGCCCGTCTCGCCGCCGATCATGCCGGGCTGGGACCGCTTCCCGGTCCGTGAGCTGCTCACCCGGGAGCACGGGTGCCCGGCGGTGGTCGACAACGACGTCAACATCATGGCGATCGGCGAGCGGCACGGTGGGGTCGCCCACTCGGTGGACGACTTCCTCTTCATCAAGATCGGCACCGGGATCGGCTGCGGCATCTACCTCAGCGGCGAGGTGTACCGGGGCACCGACGGCTGCGCCGGGGACATCGGCCACATCCAGGTCGACGCAAACGGTCCGATGTGCTCCTGCGGCAACTTCGGCTGCCTGGAGGCGCTGTTCAGCGGTGCCGCGCTGGCCAAGGAGGCGACCGCGGCGGCCCGGGCCGGCATCTCCCCGGCGCTCGCTGAGCGGCTGACCGCCCGGGGTGCGCTGACCGCGCTCGACGTCGCGCAGGGCGCCGCCGAGGGGGACGTCACCTGCATCCAGCTCATCCGCGACGGTGGCCGGCGGGTCGGCAGCGTGCTGGCCGGGCTGGTGAGTTTCACCAACCCGTCGATGATCGTGATCGGCGGCGGGCTCGCCCAGCTCGGGCACATCCTGCTCGCCGAGATCCGCAGCGTGGTCTACCGCCGGTCGCTGCCGCTGGCCACCGGCAACCTGCCCGTCGTCCTCTCCGAGCTCGGCCCACGGGCCGGGGTCGCGGGGGCGGCCGTGCTCGCCAGCGACCTGGCCTTCGGGGAGGCGTCGTGAGCGCGAGGAGTGAGCCGGGTCTGCGAGCCCCGCAGTCGCGAACCAGGGAGGCGTCGTGAGCGCGAGGAGTGAGCCGGGTCTGCGAGCCCCGCAGTCGCGAACCAGGGAGGCGTCATGACCGCCCGCGACGCCGACCCCGTCGTCCCGGGAGCCGACCCCGTCGGCGCCGACGACGCGGAGGTCCCCGTGACGAAGGCGCCGCTGGTCGAGGCCCCCGCCGACACCGTCGTGGGCGAGGTGGTCCTGCGCCTCACCGACGTGGTCAAGACCTTCCCCGGCGTACGCGCGCTGGATGGGGTGCAACTGGAGGTGCGCGCCGGCGAGGTGCACTGCCTGCTCGGGCAGAACGGCGCCGGCAAGTCCACCCTGATCAAGGTGCTCTCCGGGGTGCACCGGCCGGACTCCGGCGAGGTCCAGTGGCGCGGGGAGCCGGCGAACTTCGCCAACCCGCAGGCCGCGATGCGGGCCGGGATCGCCACCATCTACCAGGAACTCGACCTGGTCGAGGACCTCTCGGTGGCGGAGAACGCCTTCCTCGGCCACGAGCCGCGCCGGTTCGGCTTCGTCCGGCGTGGGCGGATGGCCCGCCGGACCCGGGAGATCCTCGGCCGGCTCGGCCACCCGGAGATCCCGCCGGGGCGGATGGTCCGGGCGCTGCCCGCCGCCGGCAAGCAGATCGTCAGCATGGCGCGGGCGCTCTCCCACGAGGCCCGACTGATCATAATGGACGAGCCGAGCGCGGTGCTGGCCCACGACGAGGTGGGCAACCTGTTCCGGATCATCCGGGAGCTGACCGCGCAGGGCATCGCGGTCGTCTACATCTCGCACCGGTTGGAGGAGATCCGCGAGATCGGCGACCGGGTGACCGTACTCAAGGACGGCTGGACCACCGCGGCGAACCTGCCGGCGCGCGACACCCCGACCCGCGACCTGGTCGCCCGGATGACGGGCCGGAGCATCGAGTACGTCTTTCCGGACCGCCCGGCCGCCGACCCCGCCGGCACCGAGCTGCTGCGGGTCGAGGGGCTGACCCGGGCCGGCGAGTTCGCCGACGTCTCGCTGGCCGTGCGGGCCGGCGAGATCGTCGGCATCGCCGGACTGGTCGGCTCGGGCCGGTCCGAGCTGCTGGAAACCATCTACGGCGCCCGCCGCGCGCAGGCCGGCACGGTCCGGATGGGCGGCCGTACGCTGCGGCCGGGCAGCGTCGGCGCGGCGGTGCGGGCCGGCATGGGCATGGCCCCCGAGGAGCGCAAGAGCCAGGCGCTGCTGCTCGGCGAGCCGATCTACCGCAACGTCACCCTGGCGACCTTCGCCCGGTACGCCCGCCTCGGCTTCACCGACGCCGGGCGGGAGCGGGCCGAGGCGGACCGGATCGCCGACTCCCTGGAGCTGCGTCCCCGCGACGTCCGGCGGCCGGTCCGCACCCTCTCCGGGGGCAACCAGCAGAAGGTGGTGGTCGGGCGGTGGCTGCTCGGCGACACCCGGCTGCTGCTGCTCGACGAGCCGACCCGGGGCGTGGACGTCGGCGCTCGGGCCGAGCTGTACCAGGTCATTCGCGCGCTGGCGGCCCAGGGCGTCGGCGTCCTGCTGGTCTCCAGCGAGGTGCCCGAGGTGCTGGGGCTCGCCGACCGGGTCCTGGTCATGCGCGAGGGCCGGGTGGTCCGCGAGGCCCCGGCCGGCGAACTCGACGAGAACAGCGTGCTCGACCTCGTCATGGCGGGGTCCCTCATGGAAGGTGCGCCAGCATGACCGAGCGCAGCGAGCGAAGCGAGGTGATGGCATGAGCGAGATGACTCCCACCGCGACGCCGGAGCGGCCGTCGGGCCTGCCTGCGCAGTCACCGCCGGTCGACCCGGCCGAGACGGCGGCGGTGGCGAAGGCCGACGCCCCGCGCCGGCTCTCCTGGTGGCGGGGTGACGGCGGCGAGGGCGCCCGCCGTAACCTCGGTCTGATCGGGGTGCTGGCGGTGCTGATCGTGATCGGCATCCTCACCCGCCCTGATCTCTACGGTGACTCGAACTGGGTCTGGGACAACATCCTCATCATTCTCAAGCTGGCCTCGGTGGTCGGCGTGGTCACCGTCGGGATGACCTTCGTGATCATCGGTGGTGGCATCGACCTCTCGGTCGGCGCGATCGTCGCGCTGGCCGGGGTCTGGGCCACCACGGTGGCCACCCAGAGCTACGGCGCCGGCGGCATGATCTTCACGGCGCTCACCGTCGGGCTGGCGGTCGGCCTGGTCAACGGCGTGCTCATCTCGTACGGCCGGCTGGTGCCCTTCATCGCCACGCTGGCCATGCTGGTGGCCGCCCGGGGGCTGGCCGCGCAGATTTCCGACAAGCAGACCCAGGTGTCGAACAACCCGTTCATCAACGGCATCGCCAGCAACAAGCTGCTCGGCATCCCGCTGCTGGTCTACATCCTCGCCGCGGTGGTCGCGGCCGGCTGGGTGCTGCTCAACCGCACCACCTTCGGCCGCCGCACGGTCGCCGTCGGCGGCAACCCGGAGGCGGCCCGACTGGCCGGCATCAACGTCCGGCGGCACACCCTGCTGCTCTACGCGCTCTCCGGACTGTGCTGCGGCATCGCCGCCATCATGCTCACCGCCCAGGCCAACTCGGCCCAGGCGGCGATGGCAAACCTCTACGAGCTGGACGCGATCGCCGCTGCCATCATCGGCGGGACGCTGCTCAGCGGCGGGCGGGGGACGATCATCGGTTCCCTGCTCGGCGTGATCATCTTCTCGACGATCACCAACCTCTTCGCCATCAACGGTCTCTCCACCGAGGCCCAGAACATGGTCAAGGGCGGCATCATCGTCGCCGCCGTCCTGGTCCAGCAGGTCCAGTTCCGCAGCCTCACCCAGTTCCTCGGCCGCAACCGGGCCACCACCACCTGACCCACCGCCACACCGGCGGCCACCTCGACAGCGACGGTGGCCGGGACCAGCTCGCCCAATTTCCTCCCACCACCTCATTCATGGAGGTCGTCATGACCCAGCACAGTCGCGACCTGTCGCGCCGCCGGCTGCTGTTCGGCGGTGCCGCGCTCTCCGCCGGCGTCGTGCTCGCCGGCTGCACCAGCAACGAGGCGGCGCCGACCGCCGCCCAGACGAAGGCCGCCGCGGCCGGCGGCAACGCCGACCCGGGCAAGAAGGTGACCATCGGCTTCTCCGCCCCCGCCGCCGACCACGGCTGGATCGCCGCCATCACCAACAACGCCAAGGCGCAGGCCGGGGCGTACTCCGACGTGGAGTTCAAGAGCGTGGAGGCCGGCGCGGACGCGGCGGCCCAGCGCGCGGCACTCTCCACCCTGATCTCCCAGAAGCCGGACGTGATCGTGCTTCTGCCGCACGACGGCAAGGAGCTCAACGCCTTCGGCCTGGAGGCGATGAAGGCCGGCATCCCGGTGGTCAACCTGGACCGGGCCTTCCCCGACCCGAAGGCCTACCGCCTGCAGATCAAGGGCGACAACTACGGCATGGGGGTGGCCGCCGCCACCTACATCGTCGCGCAGCTCAAGGGAAAGGGGATCAGCAACCCGGTGATCGGGGAGATCCCCGGCATCGACTCGCTGGAGCTGACCCAGGAACGCTCCAAGGGCTTCGCCGACACCCTCGCCGCGAACGGGTTGAAGGTGGCCAACCGTCGCCCGGCCGAGTTCACCGCCGACTCGGGCCAGCAGGCGGCCACCGGCCTCTTCCAGGCGCTGCCGAAGCTCGACGCGCTCTGGAACCACGACGACGACCAGGGCATCGGTGTGCTCGCCGCGGTCAACCAGGCCAACCGCAAGGAGTTCTTCATGGTCGGCGGCGCCGGCTCGAAGAAGGCGATGGAGGACATCCAGGCCGACAACACGGTGCTCAAGGCCACCGTCACCTACAGCCCCTCGATGGCCTCCTCGGCCATCTCCCTGGCCCGTCTGATCGGGCAGGGGAAGGGCATGTCCGACCTGGTGGAACTCCAGGTTCCGAAGGAGATCGTGCTCGCCTCGGAGACGATCACCAAGGAGAACGCGAGCACCTACCTGAAGCTCGGGTTCTGACACACGGGGGGAGACCCACCTTGTCCACTCACGACAGGCACCTGCGGGTCGGCATGGTCGGCTACGCGTTCATGGGGGCGGCGCACTCCCAGGCGTGGCGCACCGTGAACCGGGTGTACGACCTGCCGATGCGGGTCCGGATGTCGCTCATCTGCGGCCGGGACGCCGGGAAGGTGGCCGCCGCCGCCGACCGGTTCGGCTGGGAGGGGCACACCACGGACTGGCGGCGGCTGGTCGAGTCCGACGAGATCGACGTGGTCGACATCTGCACGCCGGGTGACAGCCACTGCGAGATCGCGATCGCCGCGCTGGCCGCCGGCAAGCACGTGCTCTGCGAGAAGCCGCTGGCCAACACCGTCGAGGAGGCCCGGCTGATGGCCGCCGCCGCCGCGCGGGCGGACGGGGTACGTGCCATGTGCGGGTTCAACTACCGCCGGGTGCCGGCGGTCACCATGATGCGGCAGTTGGTCGCCGGCGGACGGCTCGGCGTGATCCGGCACGTCCGGGCGGCGTACCTGCAGGACTGGATCGTGGACCCGCAGTTCCCGCTGGTCTGGCGGTTGCAGAGGGACAGGGCGGGCTCCGGTGCGCTCGGCGACATCGGCGCCCACATCATCGACCTCACCCAGTACGTCACCGGGCAGCGGATCAGCGGGGTCAGCGCGCTGACCGAGACCTTCGTCAAGGAGCGGCCGTTGCCGACCGGGTCGAGCGGCCTCGCCGCCCACGCGGACGGCGACGGCCGGGCCACCGGCACGGTCACCGTCGACGACGCGGCGGTCTTCGTCGCCCGGCTCGACGGCGGCGCGCTGGCCACGTACGAGGCGACCCGGTTCGCCACCGGCCGCAAGAACGCGCTCCGGGTGGAGATCAACGGCTCGCTCGGCACCGTCGTGTTCGACCTGGAACGCCTCAACGAGCTGGAGTTCTACGACGCCACCCGCCCCGCCGCCGAGCAGGGCTTCACCCGGATCCTGGTGACCGAGGGCGAGCACCCGTACATGTCGGCGTGGTGGCCTCCCGGCCACATCATCGGCTACGAGCACTCCTTCACCCACCAGATGCGGGACTTCGTCGAGGCGGTCGCCACCGGCGCCGACCCGGCCCCGTCCTTCGCCGACGCGTTGCAGGTCCAGCTCGTGCTGGACGCGGTGACCCGTTCGGCGGAGCTGAACTCCTCCTGGACGGAGGTGGAACCGGCGGTGGTGGCCGAGCTGGCCGCCTGACCCGTCGCGGCGCCGGCCCACCCGCCGGCGCCGCCCGACCGGCTTTCCGGAGCCGACCGGCGAGGGACCGGCCGCGGTTGCGCCCCGCGGCGGGGACGAGGCCGGCCCCGGAGGGCGTGCCACCGGAACTCCTCCGGTACGGCACGAGCAACACGGCCGTCCGGTGCGGCCGGACCGGGATTCCCCGGCCGCACCGGCGGACGCGTACCACCCGCCCCCGACGACCAGCGAGATCGCGGCACGCAGGTGCCACGGGAAGGAGCGCGATGCGTACGGGTATCTGGCTGGTGGGGGCGCGTGGCTCGGTCGCGACCACCAGCATCGTGGGGGCGCTCGCCCTGCGGGCCGGGCTCGCCGGCCCGACCGGCTGCGTCACGGAACTGCCCGAGCTACGGGGGCCGGCCCTGCCCGCCTTCACCGACCTCGTCCTCGGCGGCCACGACGTGGCGACGACCCCGCTGATCAAGCGGGCCGAGGCGCTGGCCGCCGCCGGTGTGCTGCCCGGCCGGCTCGTCGACGCGCTCGCCGGGGAGCTGGCCGGCGTCGAGCAGGCGCTGCGCCCCGCCCCGACCGGGGGCACCCAGGCCGACCGGGCCGCCACCGTCGGGCGGGACCTGACCGACTTCCGGGACCGGCACGGACTGGACCGGGTGGTGGTGGTCAACGTCTCCGCCACCGAACCGGCCGCCGTCCCGCACCCGGCGCATCTCGATCCCACCGCGCTGCGGGCCGCGTTGGGCGGCCCCGACGAGGTGCTGCCGGCCAGCTCGCTGTACGCGTACGCGGCGTTCACCGCCGGCTGCCCGTACGTCGACTTCACGCCGTCCACCGGGGCGCGGCTGCCGGCGCTGGCGGCGCTGGCCGCGGAGCGCCGCCTGCCGTACGCCGGGCACGACGGCAAGACCGGGGAGACGCTGGTCAAGTCGGTGCTGGCGCCGATGTTCGCGATGCGGCACCTGACCGTCCGCTCCTGGTCCGGGGTGAACCTGCTCGGCGGCGGGGACGGCGCGAACCTGGCCGACCCGGCGGCGAACGCCGCCAAGGTGGCCAGCAAGCAGCGGGTGCTCGGCGAGACGCTCGGCTACCTGCCGCAGGGCGACACCCGGATCGACCACGTCGAGGAGTTGGGCGACTTCAAGACCGCATGGGACCTGGTCACCTTCGCCGGCTTCCTGGGCACCGGGATGCGGATGGAGTTCACCTGGCACGGCTGCGACTCGGCGCTGGCCGCCCCGCTGGTGCTCGACCTGGCCCGGCTCACCGCCGCCGCGCACGCCGCCGGCCGGCACGGCCCCCTCGCCGAGCTGGCGTTCTTCTTCAAGGACCCGCTCGACGCCCCCACCCACTCCCTCGCCGAGCAGTGGGCCCTGCTGCGCGACTTCGTTGTCGGACTGCACCGGGGACGCGTCGATGACCAGCCTCGCTGACCTCGCCGAGCTGGTCCGGGCGCCGGCCGCGCTCTCCGTACCGGGAGACGTGCTGGCGGGTGCGGCGGCGTCCGGCGCCCTGGACCGCCGGACGCCGGTGCTGGCCGGGGCGTCGGTGCTGCTCTACTGGGCCGGCATGGCGGCCAACGACTGGGCCGACCGCCGCCTGGACGCGGTGGAGCGGCCGGAGCGGCCGATCCCGTCCGGCCGGGTGAGCCCGCCGTCCGCGCTGGGCCTGGCCGCCGGCCTCACCGCCGCCGGGCTCGCCCTGGCCACCGCCGCCGGGGGCCGGCGGGCGGCGGCCGTCGCGGTGCCGCTCGCCACCACCATCTGGGGGTACGACCTGCTGGCGAAGAACACCGCCGCCGGCCCCGCCGTGATGGCCGCCTGTCGGGGCCTGGACGTGCTGCTCGGCGCCACCTCCGCCGGCCCGGACCGGGCTCCGGCCGCCCGCCGCTCCGGTGCCGCGGCGCCGGGCGGTTGGGCGTCGCCGTCGGCGGGGGCGCGCCTGGCCCGGGCGCTGCCGGCGGCGTTGACCGTGGCCGCGCACACCTGGACGGTCACCGCGCTCTCCCGGCGCGAGGTCACCGGCGCGGACCGGCGGCTGCCCCGGGCCACCCTCGCCGGCACCGCCGTCGTGGCGGCGAGCGCACTGGGCCGGGCCGACCCGGTCCCGGTCGCGCTGGCCGCCGGCTACGCCACCCGGTACGGCTCCGCGCAGGCGAAGGTGCTGGCGGACCCGTCGCCCGGCCGGGTCCGCGCCGCCGTCGCCGCCGGCATCACCGGCCTGCCCGCCCTGCAGGGCGCGCTGACCGCCCGGGCCGGCGCCCGGCTGCTCGGCTTGGCCGTCGCGGTCGCCGCCCCGCTCGGTCGCCGCCTCGCCCGGTTGGTCTCGCCGACATGACCGGGCCGGTGGCGTCGGGGGCGGTCGGGGTGGCCCACGCTCCGCTTCGCCCGACCGGGCTGCGGTTCGGCTACGGCACCAACGGCTTCGCCAACCATCGGTTGCCCGACGCGCTGGCGGTCATCGCCGACCTCGGCTACCAGGGGGTGGCGCTCACCCTGGACCACGACCACCTGGACCCGTTCGCGCCCGGGCTGGCCCGCCGGGTCGCCGCCGTGCACCGCCGGCTGGCCGCGCTCGGCCTGGCGGTGGTGGTGGAGACCGGGGCCCGCTACCTGCTCGACCCGTGGCACAAGCACGCCCCGACGCTGCTGCACGAGGATCCGACCCGGCGGGTCGACTTCCTCCGCCGGGCCGTCCGGATCGGCGCCGACCTGGGCGCGGAGGCCGTCTCGTGCTGGGCCGGGGTACGTCCGCCGGAGGTGTCGGCGGCCGTCGCGTGGGACCGGCTGGTGGCCGGCTGCGCCACCGTCTGCGCCGCGGCGGAGGCGGCCGGCGTGCCGCTCGGCTTCGAGCCCGAGCCGGGGATGCTGGTCGAGGAGATCGCCGGCTGGCGGCGGCTGCGGGCCGCGCTCGGCGCGCCACCCGGGTTCGGCGTCACCCTCGACATCGGACACTGCCGCTGCCTGGAGCCGGTACCGGTGCCGGAGTGCGTGGCGGCGGTCGCGGACCACCTGGTCAACGTGCAGATCGACGACATGCGCCGGGGCGTGCACGAGCACCTGGAGTTCGGCACCGGCGAGATCGACTTCCCGCCGGTGCTGCGTGCCCTCGCCGGCGCCGGCTACCGCGGCCTGGGGGCGGTGGAGCTGCCCCGGCACTCGCACGACGCGCCGACCGTGGCCGCCCGCTCGGTCGAGTTCCTGCACGCCGCCGCCCGGACGGCCGAGAAGGGCGGCGGCGCAC
>NZ_JAPFQV010000081.1:0-26852 GCF_033804685.1 Micromonospora sp. RTP1Z1 | reverse complement strand
CCGGCGAAGACCGCGCACTTCTGCTCAATGTGCGGGCCCAAGTTCTGCTCCATGAAGATCACCCAGGAGCTGAAGGAGTACGCCGCCCGGGGCATGAAGGACAAGTCGGAGGAGTTCCTCTCCTCCGGCGGCCGGGTCTACCTGCCGCTCGCCTGAGGTGACGCCGGCCGGGTCGTTTCGTGCGGTCGGCCGGACCGGCGGGCCGGTCAGTCCCGGTGGTGCCGCCCGGTACGCAGCGAACCGGAGTCGCTCTCCGCGCCCGGCCGGCCCAGCCCGGCGACCCAGTCGACGTACTCCTCGTCGTGCGCGGGTACCGGCTCCGGCTCGCGGCTGTTCCGCTCCGCCGTGCTCTCCTCGCCGCCCTTCGCCCGGTTCCGCCGGAACAGGCCGCGACGGGGCCGGGGCTTGCCGGCGTCGGCCTCCTCGCCCCCACCGGTTGCGGCCGGAGCCGGATCGTCCGTCTCCGGCGCCGGGTCGTCGTCGTGGCGCGCCCGCTCATCGACGGGGGCGGGGGAATCGGCCGGCGTCGACTCGACCGCGTTCGGCCCGGCGCCGCGCCGCGCGTTCGCGAGGGCGTCCCACCTGGCCGCCCGGCCCAGGTCGGGCAGCGCGCGGTGCCGGGGGCGCGGCGCCGGCTCGACCGGGGCGTCGCTCTCAGCGCCGGCGGTGGTGGCGTCTCCGGTCGAACCGGTCGGCGCGGCGGCCTGCCGGGGCGGGGCCGGCCAGGCCGGCCGGACGTCGCCGCGCCGATCCGCGTCGTCCTCGAAGATCGGCAGGCGGGGGCGCGGCGAGAAGCCGTGCCCGGCCTCGGCCGGCGTACCGGGGGGCGCCGCTGCCGACGGCGGGTCGGCGGGCGGCGAGGCCAGCCCCCTCCCGCCGGGTCGGTCGGTGTCCGTCGTGGATCCCGGCGCGACGCCGGACCGGGCGGCGGTACCGGCGCGGTCCGCGGCGGTGGCCTCGTCGGCGGCGCTGGCCGGATCGGCGGTGCCGGACCGGTCGACGGTGGTGGCCTGGTCGGCGGTGCCGGACCGGTCGGCGGTGCGGGACTGCCCGGCGGCGGGGGCCGGGGAGAGCCGGGTGGCCGATGTGGCGGTCGGCGTCGAGTGCGAGGGGCTTCCCGGCAGGTCCGTGGTGACAGCGGCGGTCGATGCGTCGGCGGCGACCGACCGCGACTTGCGGGCCCTCTTCGGTCGGCCCGGCGCCGACGCCGGCGATGCCGACCCGGACCCGGCGGGCGAGGCGGGCAGCCCGGTCCCGGCGGCGCCGCCCGATGCCTCGGCTCCCGGTCCGGCCACGTCCGCCTCCGGTGTGCCGGCCGGCGCCTCGATGCCGGCCGCCGCACCCCTGGACGTGGCGGCCGGAGCCGTGACGTCGGGAGTGGGGGCAGGACCCTTGACGTCCGTCGGGGGCGTCGCTCTCCCGGCCGAGCGCCGGGGCGCCGCGGTTCGGGCCGACGTGGGTGCCGCTGCCTCGGCCGGCGTGGGCGCAGCGGTGTCGGTCGAGTGGGCGGGTGACGCCGTCCCGGCTGGGGTCGTACCGGGTCGCGTCGCCTTCGGCGCGGGCGTCCGGCCGGCGGCGACCACGTCGACGGCCGAGATGCGCCGCGCCGAGGACAGCGGGGTGGGCGCCGGCAGGCTCTGGGCCGGGTCGTCGGCGTCCCGTTCGATCACCGGACCGGCCCCGCCCGCAGCCGGCGAACCGATCGTGCGGTCGGCGGCCACGGCGCCGGGAGCCGGGCTGCCGACGAAGCGGATCGGGTCGTCGACGGGGGAGGCGGGGGCCGGGGTCGCGACGTCGCGGTCGTCGGTGGGCATCGGGGCGGGGATGGCCGGGCCCCGGTCGTCGCCGAAGCGGGTGTCCGGCGAAATGGTCGGCCGGGCGGAACCGGCCGGTGCCGGTGTCGGCGTGCCGCTCGACGCCACCGGCCAGTCCCAGTGCGCGGGAGTGGGGCGGTCGGCGCCGGCCGGGTCGGTGCCCCGGGCGGCCGGCAAGCTGTCGAGGTCGGCGGTGGTCGGTCCGCCGGTACCGACCGTGGCCAGGGCCTCCTCAGTCCGGTCGACCGAAGACCCCGTTGACGCGGAGGCCGGCCCGGTCGGGAGGGGCTGGAGGATGTCGGTCGGCTCGATGGCGTCGGTCGCCGGGACCTCCGACGGTCGGCGCAGCACGGTGGCGGCCGTCGAGCCGAGCGCACCGGCGGCGACCGCGATCAGCGCTCCGTAGTAGGGCGCGAGCTGGTACCGGTCGGCCGCGTCGCCCGGGCCTGCGGTCAGGTAGGCGAACGCCACCAGCACCGGGCCGGCCGCGCCCGCGGCGCCGCCGACCAGCGGCGGGTGGCCGCGTCGGCGGGCCAGCGCGCCGACCGCCGCGCCCGCGAGCAGTGCCACCGTGGGCAGCAGCAGCATGGCCAGGCGCTGGGCCGTCGCGGTGTCCAGCCACGACGGTTCCAGGACCCCGAGGCGTGCGGTGGACAGCGGCCCGGTCGAGGCCAGCGCCGGCGCCACCGAGACCAGCGCGAGCAGCCAGAGGAGGCCGCCCGTCATCGCGATGTTCCAGCCCAGCGGCGGGTTCAGCAGTACGGCGAGCGCCGCCCCGGCGCCGACCACCGCGCCGAGGATGGCGCAGATGCCGACCGCCCAGACCGGGTCGACCGTGCCGCCGAACTCGGCCGCGCGGGCGGGCTGCATGCACAACGGCGCGACGACGATCGCGCCGAGCGCGGCGGCCCCGGCGACCGAGAACTGTTCGGTGGTGCCGCCCGGGACGCCGTCCCGGCGGGCGAGACGTTCGGTGCCGACGGCGCCGGCCACCGCGGCGACCGCCGCGAACCAGGCAACCCAGACGAGCTGGGCCGGCCACCGGTTGACGGAGCCGTCGGTGAACGCGCCGTTGAGGCGCACGATGCCGAACCCGTACGCGATGCCGAGCTGGCCGGCTCCGGCCAGCGCGCTCACTCCAAGCGCCGTGAGCAGCAGCCTGCCCCACGTCCGAAAGGCCATGTCGGGCACGTTACGGCCCGGTGCGCCCGATCGCCACCTTGACGCAGCGCGGCGCGGCGCATACCTCCGGCCTGGCTACTTCAGCTCGACCAGGCGGGCCAGATAGGTCGTGTCCCCGACGTTGGTGAGGATGTGCACGGCGCCCGGGTCGCGGTAGACCACCCCGCCGGTCGGCTCGTCGGCGTCGATCCGGGTGCCGTCGACGGTCTGCACCACGTTCTTCGCGCCCTCGATCGCCACCACCAGGTACGGGTGGTCGTGCCGGTGCAGCGGCTGCTGCTCGCCGGGCTCCAGCCGGATGTGCCAGACCCGCACCCGGTCGTTCTCGTAGACGATCTCCTGGCCCACCGGGCCGAGCTCAAGGTCCTGGGAGAGTTCGGTCATCGGGTTCCGTCCAGCTGGGGGAGCACCTCGGCGGCGATGAGCTCCAGATGGTCGAGGTCGGCGAAGTCGATCAGCCGCAGGTGCACCCGGGTGGCGCCGATCGCGGCGAACTCGCCGAGCCGGTCGACCAGCTGCGCCGGGGACCCGATCACCGGGTCCTCCGGCGGCAGGGCGCTCTTGACGTGCAGCGGCGCGGCCCGCCGTTGCGCCTCCGCGTCGGTCCGGCCGATCGCCGCCACGATCCCGGCGGAGAGCACCAGCGGCGCCCGCCCGGACTCCGTACGGCCGGTGGAGGCGCACGCCTCGGCCACCCGCTCGTACGCGCCGGCCGTCTCGGCGACGGTCTTGAACGGCATGTTGAACTCGTCGGCGTACCGGGCGGCCAGCTCGGGGGTGCGCTTCGGGCCGCGGCCTCCGACGATCACCGGCGGGCCGGGCTGCTGCACCGGCTTGGGCAGCCCGGGCGCGTCCACCAGCCGGTAGTGCTCGCCGGTGTAGCTGTACGTCTCGCCGAGCGGGGTGCGCCACAGACCGGTGATGATCTCGAGCTGCTCGGCCAGCCGGTCGAACCGCTCACCGACGCGCGGGAACGGGATGCCGTACGAGAGGTGTTCCCGCTCGTACCAGCCGGCGCCGATGCCCAGCTCGACCCGGCCGCCACTCATCTGGTCGACCTGGGCCACCATCACGGCCAGCGGCCCGGGCAGCCGGAAGGTGGCCGAGCTGACCAGCGTCCCGAGCCGGATCCGGGAGGTCTCCCGGGCCAGCGCGGCCAGCGTCAGCCAGGCGTCCGTGGGGCCGGGCAGGCCGGGGTCGTCGCCCATCGACTGGTAGTGGTCGGCCCGGAGGAAGCCCTCGAACCCGGCCGCCTCGACCAACCGGGCGAAGCGGAGCTGGTCGTCGTAGCTGGCCCCCCGGTGCGGCTCGGTGAAGACCGATACCCGCATGGTCACCGCCCTTCCGTGCCGGACCGGGCCGGCGCCTTCGCCGGGTCGGTCAGCGCCGCCGGGTCCGCCGGGTCGGTCTGCGCCGGCACGCCCGGGTCCGGGGCCTGGCGTTCCATCAACAGCTCGTGCAGGTCGGCGCTGAGCCGGGCCACCTCGGCCAGGTGGGCGTTGCGGCCGAGGGTGCGGGGCCGGGGGATGTCCACCTCGACGACCTTGCGGATCCGGCCGGGGCGCGGGCTGAGCACGACGACCCGGTCGGCGAGCAGCACCGCCTCGTCGATCGAGTGGGTGACGAAGACGATGGTCGCCTTCTTCTCCATGTGCACCCGCTGGAGCTCGCCGGAGAGTTCCTCCCGGGTGAGCGCGTCGAGCGCCGAGAAGGGCTCGTCCATCAGCATCACCCGCGGTTCGCCGATCAGCGAACGGCACAGCGAGACCCGCTGCTGCATGCCGCCGGAGAGCTCGTGCGGCAGGCGCTTCTCGAAGCCGCCGAGGCCGGTCAGGTCCAGCAGTTCCCGGGCCCGTTCGCGGTGCTTCGCCCGGCTCCAGCCGAAGATCTCGACCGGGAGCAGGACGTTGTCCAGCACCGAGCGCCAGGGCAGCAGGGCGGGCCGCTGAAACAGCATGGCGATGTCGCGACGTGGTCGGGTGATCGGTGTGCCGGCGACGTCGATCTCGCCCCCGGTGACCGGCAGCAGCCCGGCGATCATGCGGAGCAGGGTCGACTTACCGCAGCCGGAGCGGCCGAGGACGGCGACGAACTCGCCCTCGGTGACGTCGAGATCGATGTCACGCAGCGCCTCGACCCGCCCGGAGCGGCCGTCGAAGGTGCGGGACACCGCGGACAACTTGATCATCTCGGCCGGCTCCCTCCCGCTCGACGAGCACGAGCTCGGTAAGGCTAACCGAGCGATGTCCCTATAGCACCGTCCGAGATGGACGATCGTCAGTTTCCGGCACGCAACTTCGTTTCCGTTCCGCAACTGGTACGCCTGGCCCGACGATGCTGGCCTTCTCGTACGCTGTGCCCGCGAATAGTCCCCTCACGACGGTCCTGTCGGCTGCCCCCTCCTGCCGGCACCGTCGGACCCACGACCCGTCCGGGTGACGATGACCTGGTCGGAAAGGACATGGTGCACTGATGAGAAGGCTGACCCGTACGGTCGCCGCGGCCGCGCTGGCCACCGCCCTCGCCCTGGTCTCCGGCTGCAGCAGCGGTTCGGACAAGTCCGAGGACGCCAAGGGCGGGAACGGCGCGGCGCTGGAGAAGGTGACGTACCTCACGTCCTTCGGCAACTTCGGCCGGGACTCCTACGCCTGGGTGGCGAAGGAGAAGGGCTTCTTCAAGGACGCCGGCTTCGACGTGGACATCAAGCCCGGTCAGGGCACCGGCTTCGTCATCCAGAACGTGGTCGGCGGGCAGGCCGACTTCGGCCCGATCGACCTGACCGGTGGCCTGCTCCAGCTCGGCAACGGCCAGGCCAAGGACTTCGTCGCGGTTGCCGCGATCCAGCAGCGCACCATGGCCGCGATCGTCTCGGTCGAGGGCAAGAACATCGCCACCCCGAAGGACCTGGAGGGCAAGAAGCTCGCCGACACCCCCAGCTCCGTCGTGCGCAACCTCTTCCCGACGTACGCGAAGCTCGCCGGCATCGACGCCAGCAAGGTGACCTGGGTCAACGGTGAGCCGGCGACCTTGATGGGCACACTCGCCTCCGGCACTGTCGACGGCATCGGCCAGTTCGTGGTCGGCCAGCCCACCGTCGAGGCGGTGACCAAGAAGAAGCCGGTCGTGCTGCCCTACAGCAGCGTGATGCAGGACCTCTACGGCAACGCGTTGATCACCTCCACGAAGATCGCCAAGGAGAAGCCGGAGATGGTCAAGCGCTTCACCGCGGCGCTGCTCAAGGGCCTGGAGTACGCCCTGGCCAACCCGCAGGAGGCGGCGGACATCCTGAAGAAGAACGTGGACGCCACCAATCCGGCCGCGGCCGCCGCCGAGCTGCAGCTGATGGCCGCCTACGTCCGGTCCAGCAACTCCGGCACCGCCCTGGGCACCCTGGACAGCGGCCGGGTCGCCAAGAGCATCGCGCTGCTGCAGGGCGCGGGCGCCCTCAAGCAGAACCTGACCCCCGACCAGATCATCGACTTCAACCTCGCGCCGAAGGCCTGACCGGTCGACCCGGACATCGGGGGTGCGGCCCGCCGGGGGTTCCGGTGGGGCGCACCCCCTTCGCGTGCCGGCCGTGGGGCCGGCCTTGCAGAGGAGGACACGTTGACGGAGTTGATCGGGACCTGGGCCGGTACGCCACCGCCGGACCAGTCCGCGCCGGAGCCGGCCGGGTCGCGCCGGCTCGGCGTACGCCCGGCGGTGGTGGGGCTGCCGGCGCTCGGGCTGCTGATCGCGGTGACCGTGTGGTGGACGGTCACGTCGGGTCTGCACCTGGTCCATCCCGCGTCCCTGCCGCCGCCGCAGGTGGTGTGGAGCGCGCTGACCGGGAAGAGCGACGTGCTGCTGCCGGCGCTGGGGATCACCACCGCGATGACCGTCCTCGGCTTCCTGCTCTCCTCGGTGGCCGGCGTGCTGATCGGCATGGCGCTGGCCGCCTCCCGGCGGGTGGAGCGGATGTTCGCGCCGCTGCTGGTGGCGATCAACGCGGTGCCGAAGATCGCGCTCGGCCCGCTGCTGGTGGTCTCGGTGGGCTGGGGTCAGAAGCCGATCCTGACCATGGTGTTCCTGCTCTGCTTCTTCCCGATCGTGCTCTCCACCGCGACCGGGCTGACCACCACCCCGGCCGACCTGGCCGACCTGGCCCGGTCGCTGAACGCCTCCTGGTGGCAGTCGTTCCGCAAGGTGCGTTTCCCGTCCGCCCTGCCGCAGATCTTCGTCGGGTTGAAGGTGGCGATGCCGCTCGCCGCGATCGGCGCGGTGATCGGGGAGTTCTACTCGGACAAGCCGGGGCTGGGCTACCAGATCCTCCAGTACAACGGGATCGGGGACACCGCGACGGCCTGGGCGGCGATCGTGCTGATCGCCCTGATGAGCATCCTGCTCTACTCCGCCCTCAGCCTCGTCGAGCGTCGCGCCCTCCCCTGGGTGCGCGCCACCACCTCATCCCGCTGACCGGGGAGATCCTGGCGGGAAGTCGCCCTTCCGGGGGCCACTTCCCGCCAGGATCTCGACGAGCTCAGCCGGCGAGGCGCCAGCGGCCGCCGCGGGCGACCAGGGTCGTCAGCGCCTGGGGCATCAGGCCGGAGTGGTTGTCCGGGGTCATCCGGATCGGGCCGGAGAGGCCGTCCAGCTGCGCCGTCTCCAGGACGTCACGCAGGGCGTTCCGGTCCACCCGGCCGGGCTCCCCGCCGGCGCGCAGCTCGGCGTCCGCGACGAGCTGGACCGCGTCCGCGGCGAACGACGAGAAGCCGTTGTACCCGCCGAAGTGGGCGGTGTAGTCCTGGAACCACTGGCGGCGGGCCGCCTTGGCCGGGGTGGTGGCGATGACGTCGTCGATCACCATGGTCTGGGTGAAGATCAGGGTCGCCTTCTCGGTGGTCCGCGCCGAGGCGCCGAGGAAGAGGTCGCCCGCGGCCGACGCGTCGAAGAAGAGCGCTCCGGCGAACTTGTCCTGCCGGGCGCTGGCGGCCGCCAGCGACGCCTGCTCCGGCGGCGTCCAGACGATCAGCGCCTGCGGCTTCCGCTCCACCAGCTCCGCGACCTGGCTGGTGACGTCGGTGGTGCGTACCGCCTTGGCGCCGAGCAGCCGGATGCCAGCCTTGTCGAACTCGCGGCTCAGCGCGTTCAGCCCTTCCTGGCCGTAGTTGTCGGCGCTGTGCAGCACGGCCACCTTGCGGATGTTGCGCCGGGCCAACTCGGTGGTCAGCGCGGCGGCGCTGTCGGTCGCATTCGGGGCCAGCTTGAAGACGTACCGGCGGTCGGCGACCGGCTCGGTGATGGCGCCGGAGGAGGCGAGCGCGATCGTCGGAATACGCTTCTCGTCGATCGCGCGTACCGCGCCGACCGCGCATTCGTTGCAGCCGCCCATGATGATGGCGCTGACGTGTGAGTCGCTGCTGAAATCGTTGATGTTGCGCAAGGATTCGGCGGCGTCCGAGCGGTTGTCCTTCACCTTGAGCTCGATCTTCCGGCCGCCCAGCGCGCCGGAGGAGTTCAACTGCTCGGCCTTCAGTTCCAGCGCCCGCTGGTACACCTTGCCGGTCGGTGCCGAGGCGCCGGAGAGTTCGAGGTCGGCGGCGATCACGATCGGGCTGGTGTCCTGCTGCTCCTCGCCGAACTGGCAGCCGGTGAGCGTGGTGGCCAGCACGGCCGATGCGAGCGCCGCGATGCTCGCGGAGCGGATGGGGCTCAACTCAGTCCTCCAGGTGCGGCGCGGGTGCTGCCCGATCACCGCCGCTTGTCCGTCCTCAGTAGAGAACGGGATTGGTCTGCCGTACGGTGTGCGCGAAGCCTGCAAAACCTTGCCAACGCCGGGCCCTGTGGTCAAGCGCGGAAGTCGGGGAGCTGTTTCGGGACGCTCATCCCACATGATGGGGACATCGAATGTTTACCGTCACTCACTTTGCAGCATCGACCGAGCACTCTGGATGCACATGCCCTGTTCAGAGGGCTGCGGAAACGAAGGTAATAGTTGACCGGAGACCGGCTTGAGCGCCTGCCGACCGTTTCCTGCCCCACTGCGGCTTCCCAAACGGGATCTTCTCTGGTGAAATCGCGGCCGTGCCGCGCGTGGCGCTGGCCGCTGCACCAGGCACGGGTCAGCGGGTCAGGCGTGGAAGAAACGACGGAGGCGATGTCGTGAGCACCGGACCTACGACCCTGCCCGAGAGCCCCGGTGCCGACCTGCGGAACCGGCGACGACGGCTGCCCCGGCTGCGGGACGCGCGGATCCGTTCCAAGCTCGCCCTCATCCTGGTCGTCCCGGTCGCCGCTGTCATCGCACTGGCGACACTCCGACTCGTCTCGGTCGGCGAGGGCGCCTACGACGCCACCCGGATCCGCTCCCTCACCGCGCTTTCGATCGACCTCTCGGCGCTCAACCAGGACCTGCACAAGGAACGGATGGCAGCCGCCGCCTACCTGGCCGTGCCCGACCAGAAGCCCGACGACTACAACCTGCGGGTCCGCCGCACCGACGAGCGGATCACGGCGTACCGCGAGGAGCGCGGTCAGCTCGACGCGCTGCCGGCCTCGGTCCGGGACCGGCTCACGGTCATCGACGACCACCTGGCGACGCTGAACGGCACCCGGCAGGAGGTGCTCGACCGGCAGCAGATGCCGGTGGCCGAGGCGGGCCTGCGCTACGGCGTCATCCTCACCGACCTCGTCTCATACGGCGACACCCTCGCCCAGCAGCCCGGTGGGGAGAGCCTGGCCGACGCCCGCCGGGCGGTGGCGGCGTTCGCCCACGCCAAGGCGGCCGTCGCCGAGGAGCAGGCGGTGGCCTTCACCGCGTTGGCCTCCGGGCGGCTCGACGAGGAGCAGTTCTCCTCCTTGGTGGCGACCCTGACCAGCCAGCAGGAGGCCCTGCTCTCCTTCGCGCGCTCCGCCGAGCCGGAGCAGCGGACCCTGGTCGACAGCACCGTCTCCGGCGACGCGGTGCAGCTCTCCGACCGGGTCTCGGCCGACCTGTCCCGGTCGGTCGGGCAGCGCCCGCTGGTCACCCGGGACGACGCCTCCGCCGCCATCGGCGCGGTCGGCGACCTGATGCGGTGGGCCGAGATCCAGCTCCAGGACCGGCTGCTCGCCGAGGCCGACGCGGCGCGTACGGAGGTCCTCCGGCAGGCGGTCGTCGAGACGGCGCTCGTGCTGCTCACCCTGATCATCGCGGTGACGCTCGCCGTGGTCCTCGCCCGCTCGCTCAACCACTCCCTGCGCCGGCTGCGCGAGGGCGCCCTCACGGTGGCCAACCACGAGCTGCCGGAGGCGGTCAGCCGCCTGCAGAACATCGGCGCCCTCGACGACGGCGGCGTTGACGAGATCGTCAGGCAGGTCCGGGACCCGATCAAGCTCAGCAACCGCGACGAGGTCGGCCAGGTGGCGGTGGCCTTCAACGTGGTGCACCGGGAGGCCGTCCGGGTGGCGGCCGAGCAGGCCGCGCTGCGGACCAGTGTGTCGGCGATGTTCCTCAACCTGGCCCGGCGCAGTCAGACCCTGGTCGACCGGATGATCGGCGAACTTGACGCGATCGAGCGCGGCGAGGAGGACCCGAAGCGCCTCGCCCAGCTCTTCGAGCTGGACCACCTGGCCACCCGGATGCGTCGCAACGACGAGAATCTGCTGGTGCTGGCCGGTGCCGACTCGGCCGTGCCGCGCCGCGACGACGCGCTCCTGGTGGACGTGCTGCGGGCCGCCCAGTCCGAGGTGGAGCTCTACAACCGGATCGAGTTCGGCACGGTCGACACCGACGTCTCGGTCGCCGCGCACGCGGTGAACGACGTGGTCCGGTTGGTCGCCGAGCTGCTGGACAACGCCACCCGGTTCTCCCCGCCGAACACCACCGTGGTGGCCGACGGCCGACGGATCCGGGACTACGTGCTGATCCAGGTGGAGGACCGCGGTCTGGGCCTCACCGACGAGCAGTTCGACTCGCTGAACCGCCGGCTGGCCGGCCCCCCGACGGTGGACGTGGCCGCGTTCCGGCTGATGGGCCTCGCCGTGGTGAGCCGGCTCGCCGCCCGCTACGGCATCCGCGTCGAGCTGCGGCGGAACGTGGACGGCGGGACGGTCGCCCAGGTGACCCTGCCGAACTCCACGGTGTTGCTGCCGGCGGACCGGGGCCACGACCCGGCGCCGCTGGCCCGGCCGCGCCAGCCGCTGGCCGTCGGGCAGACGCCGCTGGCCCTGGCGGGCCACGCCGACCCGCTGGCCGGTGCCGGGCGTACCGCCGCGGCCACCCTCACCGACCAGTGGCGTACCCCGCCGCCCGCGCCGGCCCGCTGGCAGGGGCAGACCGAGGCGCGGGACACCGGCCCCGCAGTACAGCTGGGCGGCGCGACCGGCACGCTGCCGAGCCTGCCCACCACGCCGGCCGCGCCCGTACCGCCGGCCAACGCCTCCAGCGGCGGCCTTTCGGTGGGTACGCCCACCGGCGCCCATCGCACCATCGGCGGGCTGCCGAAGCGGACCCCGGGCGGGGAGTCCACCGGTCCGGCGCTCCCGGTCGGCCCGATCGCCGGGCCGGGCGGCGTCGCCCCGGTGGCGCCGGCCGCCCCGCCCGCCGCGGCGACGCCGTCGGCGCCGGCCGCGGCCACCCCGGTGGTCGCCCGGCCGGCCGAGGCGCCGATCTTCCGGGAGATGGAGGCGGTCTGGTTCCGCTCCCATGGTGACGACGAGACGACGATCTTCACGCGGCCCCGGTTCGACGACGCGCTGGCCCCGGCCGGGCAGCAGCCGGGCGCCGCGGCGTCGCGCTCGCCGCTGCCGACCCGTACCCCGGGCGCCCAGGCGGCCGGCGTGACGTCGCCCCCGCCGTACGCCCCGCCGGCGGCGTCGCCCGTGCCGCCCGCCGCAGCCGTGCCCCCGCCCGTGCCGCCGGCCTCCGCGCCGCCTGCCCACTCGGCGTCGGCCGCCACGCCGACGTCGGCGCCGCCCGCGGACGCCTGGCGGACGGCGGCCGACGAGGGTTGGACGCGGGCGACCCAGGCTTCCGAGCCGACCACCGGCGGCACCACCCGCTCCGGTCTGCCGAAGCGGGTGCCGCAGGCTCAGCTCGTCCCCGGCGGCATCGAGCCGAAGGGGGGCCGGTCCCGCAGCCGGCGCACGCCGGACGAAGTACGCGGCCTACTGTCGGCATACCACCGCGGAGTGCAGCGGGGCCGGACGGCCGGCGCGGACCTGAACAGCACCTCGACCAAGGAGACGAACCGATGAACAGGCCAGCGGCCATGCAGGACATGGGTTGGCTGCTCACCAACTTCGCCGACAGCGTGGCGGGCATCGCCCACGTGGTGGCGGTGTCCGCGGACGGGCTGTTGCTCGCCTCCTCCCGGGATCTGCCCGGGGACCGGGCGGACCAGCTCGCCGCGATCACGGCCGGCGTGGTGAGCCTGACCGAGGGCGCAGCGCGGATGTTCAGCGCGGGCGGCGTCCTCCAGACCGTGATCGAGATGGACAGCGGATACCTGTTCCTGATGTCGATCAGCGACGGCTCGTCGATGGCGGTGCTCGCCGCGCGCAGCTGCGACGTCGGCCAGGTGGGCTACGAGATGGCGCTGCTGGTGGAGCGGGTGGGGGCGGCCCTGGTGCCGCTGCCCCGCGACGCCGTCCGGTCCTGACCGGATCGCGCGTGACCAGGTGATCCGGAGCCGGCCCGGCTCCGTACTGAGGGAGGTGATCGCGAGATGGAACCACGGCGGGACCCGCGCGGCGCGCTGGTGCGACCGTACGCGGTCACCCGTGGCCGCACCGAGCCGGTGCAGAACATCGCGCTGGAGGCGGTGCTGTCGTGTACACCCACCCAGATAGCCGAGGCGCGGTTCGCCGGGCACGACAAGTACCGCATCGCCACGGTCTGCGAGGGCCGGGCACAGTCACTCGCGGAGATCGCCGCGTACACCCGGATGCCGCTGGGCGTCGCCCGGGTGCTGGTCGCCGACATGGTGGCCGAGGGCCTGCTGACGCTACACACCGCCGCTCCCGTCGAGGGATTCGAGGAGCGGATGAACCTGCTTGGAAGGGTGCTAAGTGGACTTCGCGAACTATGACCCCGCCGGGGCGCGCCGCAGCCGGGAGATCATCTCCGCGAAGATCGTGATCGCGGGTGGCTTCGGCGTGGGCAAGACGACCCTGGTCGGAGCGATCTCCGAGATCACTCCGCTGACCACCGAGGCGCTGATGACGGCCGCCGGCGTGGGCATCGACGACCCGTCGAAGGTGCCCGGCAAGGAGACCACCACGGTCGCCATGGACTTCGGCCGGATCACCATGGCCCAGGACCTGATCCTCTACCTGTTCGGCACGCCGGGCCAGACCCGCTTCTGGTTCATGTGGGACGAGATCATCCGGGGTGCGGTGGGTGCGGCCGTCCTGGTCGACACCCGGCGGATCACCGACGCCTTCGCCCCGCTCGACTACTTCGAGAACCGCAACCTGCCGTACGTGGTGGCGCTGAACCGGTTCGACGACGCGTCGCACTACGAGCCGGAGGAGGTCCGCGAGGCGCTGGCGATCCCGCCGGACGTGCCGCTGGTGATGTGCGACGCCCGGCGGCGGGACTCGGTCAAGCAGGTGCTGGTGACGGTCGTGGAGCACGCCATGCTCCGCCTCCAGGCCGAGCACGGCCGGGGCTACCCGGCCCCGGTGGGCTGAGCCCTCCGGGGTGCGGCCCCGGTGGCGGGTCCATCGACTCGGTGTCGGGCAGGCCGGGGTGTCAGACGCTCGCTGACACCTCGGCCCGCGGCAGCTGCTGCGGAACGCCGGTCAGTCGACCCGGAGCCGGTAGCCGCGCTTGACCACCGTCTGCACCACGCGCGGGGCGCGCAGGCCGGCCCGGAGCCGGGCCACGGCCATCTCCACCGCGTGTTCGTCGGCGCCCCGCGGGAGCGTCCGCAGCAGGGCCGTCCGCGACAGCACCCGGCCCGGGCTGCGGGCCAGCGCCCGCAGCACCGCCATCGGCGCCGGGGCGAGCGGGTGCAGCTCCCCGTCGACCACGGCCCCGTGCCCGCGCAGGGTGAGCAGGTGACCGGCGGCCTTGACGCTGACCGTCCGACGCGGCAGCTCGTCGACGATCGTGCGGACCAGCGCCCCGAGCCGGGCCCGGCTGGGCGCGCTCACCGGAACCCCCCGCCGGACCAGCGGCTCCGCAGTGACCGCGCCGACGCAGCTGGCCAGCACGTCACCGCGGAGCGCCTCCAGCACCGTCTCGGTACGGTCCCCGGCCGCCCGCAGCAGCGCCTCCGCGGCCGGGGCGGAGGTGAACGTGACCGCGTCCACCAGCCGGCCGGCGACCAGGTCGATCAGCCGGTGCAGCGGCGCCGGGTCGGTCGGCGCGGCCCAGCGGTAGACCGGCACCTCGATCACCGTGGCCCCCGCGTCCTCCAGCGCGGCGGTGCACTCCGGCTGCCGGTCGCCGTGCAGCTGCATGGCGATGACCTGTCCGGCGACCCCGCGCCGGCGCAGGTGCTCCACCACCTCGTCGCAGCTCTCCGAGGCCGGCGACCACTGGTCGTGCAGGCCGGCGGCCCGGATCGCGCCGCGCGCCTTGGGCCCGCGGGCCACCACGTACGACTGGCTGAGCGCCGAGCGCAGCGGTTCGGCCAGCCCCCAGCCCTCCGCCGCCTCCAGCCAGCCGCGCATCCCGATGCCGGTGTTCGCCATCAGGATGTCCGGCGGCCGGTCGAGGCAGGCCCGGGTCGCCTCGCGCAGGTCGGTGTCGTCGGCGAGCGGGACGATCCGCAACGCCGGGGCGAGCACCACCCGGGCGCCGCGCCGCTGGAGCAGCGCGGCCAGCTCGTCCCGCCGCCGGTCGGCGGTCACCCCGATCGTGAAGCCGGCCAGTTCGTCCCGCATCACTCCTCCTGTCGCAGCCGCACCTCGACCACCCCGCCCCGACAGCGGGCCTCGTGCCGTCGCAGCGTCACGTCCGGCAGGTCCAGGCAGCGCCCGGTCCGCAGGTCGTAGACCTGCTTGTGCAGCGGGGAGGAGAGCGTCGGCACGCCGCCGCGGCTGCCCACGATGCCCCGGGACATCACGTACGCGCCGCCGACCGGGTCGAGGTTGTCGACCGCGTACAGCTCGCCGCCGGTGGCGAAGAGCGCCACCTGCACGCCGTCGACCAGCGCGGCGACGCCCCGGTCGGGGTCCAGCCGGTCGAGGGGGCAGACCAGCGTCCAGTCCAGGGTGCTCGTCGGGCTCATCGGCGTACCGCCGGAAGGCCGAGCGCGACCGGCTGGCGGCGGCGTTCGGCGCCGGCCGCCGGCGGGGCTCCGCGCGCCGGCACGGGTTGGCCGCGTTCCACCGCGAAGGTGATCGAGGGGTCGGGCACGTCCGGGGCGTTGACGAACGAGGTGAACCGGCGCAGCCGGTCCGGGTCGTCGAGGACGTCCCGCCACTCGTCGGAGTAGGACGCCACGTGCCGGGCCATCGCCGCGTCGAGGTCGGCGCAGAGCCCGAGGGAGTCGTCCACGATCACCGCGCGCAGGTGGTCGAGGCCGCCGTCCATCGCCTCGATCCAGGCCGCGGTGCGTTGCAGCCGGTCGGCGGTGCGGATGTAATACATCAAGAATCTGTCGATTAGCGGAATCAGCGCTTCTGTGGATAGATCAGTGGCGAAGAGGTCGGCGTGCCGGGGCCGGAAGCCGCCGTTGCCGCCGAGGTAGAGGTTCCAGCCGGTCTCGGTGGCGATGACGCCGAAGTCCTTGCTGCGGGCCTCGGCGCACTCCCGGGCGCAGCCGGAGACCGCCGACTTGATCTTGTGCGGGGCGCGTAGTCCCCGGTAGCGCAGCTCCAGCGCGACGGCCAGCCCGACCGAGTCCTGCACCCCGTACCGGCACCAGGTCTCGCCCACGCAGGACTTCACCGTGCGCAGCGCCTTGCCGTACGCGTGGCCGGACTCGAAGCCGGCGTCGACCAGCCGGTGCCAGATCTGCGGCAGCTGCTCGACCCGGGCCCCGAAGAGGTCGATCCGCTGCCCGCCGGTGATCTTGGTGTAGAGCCGGAAGTCCCGGGCCACCTCGCCGATCACGATGAGCTTCTCCGGGGTGATCTCCCCGCCGGGGATCCGGGGCACCACCGAGTAACTGCCGTCGCGTTGCAGGTTGGCCAGGAAGTGGTCGTTGGTGTCCTGCAGCGAGGCCTGCTCGCCGTCGAGCACGTGCCCGGTGCCGAGCGAGGCCAGGATCGAGGCCACCACCGGCTTGCAGATGTCGCAGCCGCGTCCCCGCCCGTGCTCGGCGATGAGCTGGGAGAAGGTGCGGATCCCGCGCACCCGGACCACGTCGAACAGCTCCTGCCGGCTGGCGTCGAAGTGCTCGCAGAGCGCGGTGGACTGCTTCACCCCGGCCGCGTTGAGGAGCTGCTTCAGCATCGGCATGCAGGAGCCGCAGCTCGTCCCGGCCCGGGTGCACGCCTTCACCGCCGGCACGTCGTGGGCGCCGCCGGCAATCGCCCCGTCGATGTCGTCCCTCGTCACCGCGTTGCAGGAGCAGACCTGCGCCGCGCCGGGCAGCGCGCCGGCCCCGGCGGCCGCCCCGCCGGCGGGCGCCAGCAGCGCCAGCGGGGGAGCGGGCAGCGGCCCGCCGACGCCGGCCCGCAGCGTCGGATACGCGGTCGCGTCCCCGACCAGCACGCCGCCGAGCAGCGTCCGCGCGTCGTCGGAGAGGACCAGCTTCGCGTACGACCGGGTGGCCGGGTCGGTGAAGGTGACGTCCAGGCAGCCGGGGGTGGTGCCGTGCGCGTCCCCGAACGAGGCCACGTCCACGCCGAGCAGCTTGAGCTTGGTGGCGGTGTCCGCGCCGGGGAAGGTGGCCGACCCGCCCAGCAGCCGGTCGGCGACCACCTCGGCCGTCGCGTACCCGGGGGCGACCAGCCCGTGGCAGGTGCCGTCCACGGCCGCGCACTCACCGACCGCCCAGATCCGCTCGTCGGAGGTACGGCAGGTCGCGTTGACCAGCACCCCGCCGCGCGGCCCGAGCGGCAGGCCGGCGGCCCGGGCCAGCTCGTCGCGGGGCCGGATGCCGGCGGCGACGACGACCAGGTCGGCGTCGACCGTGCTGTCGTCGGAGAGCTTCAGGGCCGCCACCGCGCCGTCCGGGCCGGGGCGGAGCGCGGTGGTGGCCACCCCGAGGTGCGTGGTGACCCCCAGCTCCTCGACGTGGCGGCGGAGCATCGCCCCGCCCGCCTCGTCCACCTGGACCGGCATCAGCCGGGGCGCGAACTCGACCACCTGGGTGGTGAGGCCGAGCAGCCGCAACGCGTTCGCCGCCTCCAGGCCGAGCAGGCCGCCGCCGATCACCGCGCCGGTCCGCCGACCCGCGGCGTGCGCCCGGATCGCCGCCAGGTCGTCCAGCGTCCGGTAGACGAAGACCCCCGGCAGGTCCGTGCCGTCCACCGGGGGCACAAAGGCGTACGACCCGGTGGCGAGCACCAGCGCGTCGTACCGGTGCTCCCCGGCCGCCGTGATCACCACCCGCCGCGCCCGGTCGATCCCGGTGGCCGGCTCGCCGAGCCGCAGCGCCACCCCGTCGTCGGGGGTGTGCAGGTTCAGCTCCTCGGCGCTCACCCCGTCAAAGAAGGCCGAGAGCCGAACCCGGTCGTACGCGGGCCGAGGCTCCTCGGCGAGCACCGTCACCCGCCAGCGCCGGTCGTGGTCCCGGGCGCGCAGCGCCTCGACGAAGCGCTGCCCCACCATGCCGTTGCCGATGACGACCAGATCGCCGCCGCTCATCCCGTCACCTCCGCAGCGTCGCCGTCCATCCCGTCCCCTCCACCGGTCCACCCGGCGGTCACGCTCCCGCCGGACCGCCGGGTCGTCGCTCCGTCAGGTCGCCCGGTGGTCGCGCCCGGGGCGGGTCGCCCGGTCATCGCGTCGCCACCGGTTCGGCCCCGGCGAGCCAGTCGACGATGCCGGCGAGGGCGTCCCGGCAGCCGCCGCAGCCGGTGCCGGCCCGGGTCGCCCCGGACAGCGCGTCGACCGTCCGGGCGCCGGAGCGCCAGCAGGCCACCAGCGCCCCCTTGCTGACGTCGTTGCACTGGCAGACCGTGGCCGCGTCCGGCATCAGCGCCGGGGACGTGGCGGGCGCGGCGGGGACCGCGCCGAAGGCCCGGCCGAGCAGCAGCGACCGCCGGTCCGCCGGCACCGGGGCACCCCGGTCGAAGAGCTGCACCACGGTGCCGATCGCCGGGTTGTCGCCGAGCAGGATCGCCCCGGTCAGCCGCTCGTCGCGGATCCGCAACCGGGCGTACGTCCCCCGGGCCGGGTCGGCGAAGGTCAGCTCCTCCACCGGCCCGTCGGCCGCCGGGCCGTCGGTGGCGTCGCCCATCGCGGCCAGGTCGATGCCGGCCGCCTTGAGCCGGGTCACCACCGGCCGGGGCCGGTAGCGGGCCAGCGGGTCGCCGCCGGCCAGCACCTGCGCCACCACCCGGGCCTGGGCCCAGGCCGGGGCGACCAGCCCGGTCAGCGCGCCGTCGTGCTGGGCGCAGTCGCCGATCGCCGAGATCCGCCGGTCGCTGGTCCGCATCCGGTCGTCCACCACCACGCCGCGCTCGACGGTCAGTCCGGCCGCGGCGGCGAGGCCGGTGTCGGGGCGTACCCCGCAGGAGACGACCAGCAGGTCGGCGGTGAGGGACCGGCCGTCGGCGAGGTCGAGGCGGACCCGGTCGGCGTCCGCGGCCACCCCGGTCGCCGAAACCGCCAGCACGGTACGCACGCCGAGTCCGGCGAGGCTGCCGGCGAGCACCGCGCCGGCGGTCGGGTCGAGCTGCCGCTCCATCAGGTGGCCCATGGGGTGCACCACCGTCACGTCCAGCCCTCGGGCGGCGAGCCCGCGCGCCGCCTCCAGGCCGAGCAGCCCGCCGCCCAGCACCAGGGCGCGGCGGGCGCCCCGGGCGGCGGCCAGGATGCGCCGGCAGTTGTCCAGCGTGCGGAACGGCACCACCCGCTCGGGCAGCGGGTCGAGCCCGGGCAGCGGCGGCACCACGGCCCGGCTACCGGTGGCGAGGACCAGGTGGTCGTAGGCGTGGTGGTCGCCGTCGTCGGTGTGCAACTCGCGGGCGGCCCGGTCGATCGCGGTGACCGCCACCCCGGTACGCACGTCCACGCCCTGCCCGGCGACCTCGGCCAGCTCCACGTCCGGCTCGGCGATCTTCCCGGCCAACAGGGTGGAGAGCATGATCCGGTTGTACGCCCGGTGCGGCTCGGCCCCGAGCACGGTGACCTTGTGGTCCCCGCCCCAGGCGTGCAGCTCGGCGGCGAGCCGGGATCCGGCCATCCCGTACCCGACGACGACCACCCGTTCGCTCACGGCTCCACCCTCTCCACCCGTACCGCGCAGATCTTGAATTCGGGCATCCCGGAGATCGGGTCGACCGCGTCGTTGGTGACCGAGTTGGCGCGGCCGGCGCCGGCCCAGTGGAACGGCGCGAAGACGGTGTCCGGCCGGATCGTGGGGCTGACCCGGGCGGGGGCGCGCAGCTCGCCGCGGCGGGAGACGACCCGTACCTCCTCGCCCTCGGCGACGCCGAGCTGGGCGGCCAGGTCCGGGTGCAGCTCGACGAAGGCGCCGGGCGCGGCCCGGCGCAGCGCGGTGACCCGTCGGGTCTGGGTGCCGGACTGGTACTGGGCGAGCACCCGCCCGGTGGTGAAGTGCAGCGGGTAGTCGGCGCAGACCTCCTCGGCGGCGGGCCGGTGGGTCACCGGGTGGAACCGGGCCCGCCCGTTCGGGGTGGGGAAGCGGTCGGCGAAGAGCCGGGGGGTGTCCGGGCCGTCCGGGTCGGGGCAGGGCCAGAAGACGCCGGTTTCGGCGTCGATCCGGTCCCAGGTCACGCCGGCGTAGTCCGCCGGCCCGCCGGCCGAGGCCCGCCGAAGCTCGGTGAAGACCGCCCGTGGGTCGGTCGGGAACGCCGCCGGCGCGTCGAGCCGGGTGGCGAGGCCGGCGAGGACCGCCAGGTCGGTGCGGACGCCGGGTGGCGGCTCGCGCAGCGCGCGGCGGCGCAGTACCCGACCCTCCAGGTTGGTCATCGTGCCGTCCTCCTCGGCCCATTGCGCGACCGGCAGCACCACGTCGGCCAGGGCGGCCGTCTCGGAGCGCAGGAAGTCGGCGACGACCAGCAGGTCCAGGTCGCGCAGCCGGGACTCGACCCGGGCCGCCCGGGGCGCCGACACCACCGGGTTGGAGCCGAAGACCAGCAGCGCCCGCGGGCCGTCCGGCGTGCCGAGCGAGTCCAGCAGCCGGTACGCCGGCACCCCCGGCCCGGGCAGGTCGGCGGCCGGTACGCCCCAGACCCGGCCACGTGCTCCCGGGCCGCCGGGTCGTCGATCCGCCGGTAGCCGGGGAGCTGGTCGGCCTTCTGCCCGTGCTCGCGGCCGCCCTGGCCGTTGCCCTGTCCAGTGAGGCAGCCGTACCCGGAGCCGGGGCGGCCGGGCAGGCCGAGGGCGAGCGCCAGGTTGACGAAGGCGGTGACCGTGTCGACGCCCTTGGCGTGCTGCTCGGCGCCGCGGGCGGTGAGGATGATCGCGCTGCCGGCGGTGGCGAGTGTCCGGGCGGTCGCCTCCAGGTCGGCCACCGGCACCCCGGAGAGCCGTTCCACCTCCGCCGGCCAGTAGCCGGCCACGGTGCGGCGGACGGCGTCGAAGCCGGTGGTGCGGGCGGCCACGTACTCGCGGTCGAGCCAGCCCTCGGTGAGCGCGATGTGCAGCAGCGCGTTGGCCACCGCCAGGTCGGTGCCGGGGAGCGGTTGCAGGTGCAGGTCGGCCTGGCGGGCGGTCGCGGTCACCCGGGGGTCGATCACGATCATCCGGCCGCCGCGCTGCCGCTGGTCGGCGAGGTGGCGCATCAGCGGCGGCATGGTCTCCGCCGGGTTGGCGCCGACCACCAGCAGGGTCTCCGCCCGGCCGAGGTCCGCGAGGGGAAAGGGCAGCCCCCGGTCGACGCCGAATGCCCGGATGCCGGCGGCCGCCGCCGAGGACATGCACCAGCGGCCGTTGTAGTCGATGTGCCGGGTCCGCAGCGCCACCCGGGCGAACTTGCCGAGCGCGTACGCCTTCTCGTTGGTCAGCCCGCCGCCGCCGAAGACCGCCACGGCGTCCCGGCCGTGTCCGCTCTGGATGGTGCGGATGCCGGCGGCCACCCGGTCCAGCGCCTCGTCCCAGCTCGCCGGGCGCTGCTCGCCGGTGGCCGGGTCACGCAGCAGTGGTGTGGTCAGCCGCTCGGGGTGGTCCAGCAGCTCGGCGGCGGTCCAGCCCTTCTGGCAGAGGCCGCCGCGGTTGGTGGGGAACTGGCGGGGGAGCACCTCGATCCGCCCGTCGGTCTCGCGCAGCGTCATCCCGCACTGGAGCGCGCAGTACGGGCAGTGGGTCGCCGCCTCCCGGGAGTCCGCCCCCGGTCGCGTCGCCACCCGTGCACCGTCTGTCATGTCGGGAAAGCGTGCCGCCGGGCGGTTTCCGGTCCGGGTCCCTTCTGTTTCGGTCCTGTCAAGAGCGCCTCACACCGCACGAGACCACCGGGTCCGACCCTCGGGCGGCCTGACCCGGCCGCGCTGCCGCACCTGCTGCGCGGCGCCGAGGATTCTGTCGGAGCGGCCAGTTCGCCGGGAATGTCGGCGGTGGGCGTTCTGGCGTCCCGGGCGGAGCGGACGGCCGCTGGGATGACCGCTGGTCATACCCAGCGGTAATCTCGGCGGCATGACTGCCAAGGTGACGCTCTCGTTCTCCGACGACACGATCGAGGAGGCGCGCCGGTTCGCCAAGCGCGAAGGGCTGTCGCTCTCCGCCTGGATGGACCAGGCCGCCCGGGAGAAGGCGCTGCGCGAGGTCTTCACCGCGCACGCCGCCGCCGTCGGTCGCGCCGGCCTGGATCTGGAGTCCGCCGCCCTCGCCGACGCCCACGAGGTCGCCATGGTCGACGACGCGCTATTCGGTGGGCGCCCGCGTGCTGCGTAGGGGCGAGGTCTGGCGCATCGAGGGCGCCCGCGAACGGCTCGGACTGGTGATCAGCTCCGACGTCTACAACTCCACGGACGTGCCCATCGTGATCGTGGCCGAGGTGGTCGACGAGTCGCTGCTGCGGGACTCGCCCCTCGCGGTGGTGATGGGCCGCTGGGTGGTGATGCCGGATCGGCTCTCCTCGCCCATGAAGAAGTGGTTCACCGAGTGCGTGGACGTGGCCGACACGGAGACCATGCAGCGGGTGGGCCGGGCGCTGCGCATCCTCCAGGAGATCTGACCCGCCTCACCACCGGCCCCCGGGGGACGTGCGATCCCCGTTTCCGGAACGACCCCCGACGGGCACCGCCGGGAAACCGCCCGTTCCTAGCGTTCTCCTCGTCGCATCGACGAAGAGGAGCCGCCGTGAGCACACTCGCCCCCGCCGCCACCGCAGCCCCGGCCGCCGCCGGGCGCCGGGCGCCGATCACCGACTGGCGCCCCGAGGACCCGGGATTCTGGCGTACGACCGGCGCCCCGGTCGCCCGGCGCAACCTGTACGTCTCGATCTTCGCCGAGCACGTCGGCTTCTCGGTGTGGAGCCTCTGGTCGGTCACCGTGCTCTTCCTCGGCCCGGCGTACGGCATCGACCCGGCCGGGAAGTTCCTGCTCACCGCCGTACCGGCCGCGCTGGGCGCGCTGCTGCGGCTGCCGTACACCCTGGCGGTGGCCCGCTTCGGCGGCCGGAACTGGACCATCGTCAGCGCACTGCTGCTGCTGGTGCCGGCGGTGCCGATGGCGCTGCTGCTCGAACCCGGCGTGTCGTACACCACGCTGATGGTGCTGGCCTGCCTGACCGGGGTGGGCGGGGGCAACTTCGCCTCCTCGATGGCGAACATCAACCTCTTCTTCCCGGACCGGCTCAAAGGCCGGGCGCTCGGGCTCAACGCCGGTGGCGGCAACCTCGGCGTACCGGCGGTGCAGCTGGTCGGACTGGCGGTGCTGGCCACCGCCGGGGCCGCGTACCCGCGGCTGGTGCCCGCCGTCTACCTGCCGTTGATCGTGCTGGCCGCGCTGGCCGCGGCGCGCTGGCTGGACAACCTCCCCGGGGCCCGCAACGAGCCCGGCGCGCTGCGCGAGGCCGCCTGGGACCCGCACACCTGGGTGATGTCCCTGCTCTACGTCGGCACCTTCGGCTCGTTCATCGGGTTCGGCTTCGCCTTCGGGCAGGTGCTCCAGCTCCAGTTCCACGAGCGTTTCCCGACCCCGGTCGACGCGGCCTGGCTGACCTTCCTCGGGCCGCTGGTCGGCTCGCTGGTCCGGCCGCTCGGCGGGCAGCTCGCCGACCGCCTCGGCGGGGCCCGGGTGACCTTCTGGAACTTCGTCGCCATGGCGGCCGGCGCCGGGTTGGTGCTGTACGCGGCCCGGGACCGGTCGCTGTCGCTCTACCTGGCCGGGTTCCTGTCCCTGTTCGTCTTCTCCGGGATCGGCAACGGCTCGACGTACAAGATGATCCCGGCGATCTTCCGGGCCCGGGCGGCGGCCGAGGTCGAGCTGACCGGTGGCCCGGAGGCCGCGCAGCGGCGGGCCCGGCGGCTGACCGGGGCGCTGATCGGTATCGCCGGCGCGGTCGGCGCCTCCGGCGGGGTGCTGGTCAACGTCGCCTTCCGGCAGTCCTTCCTGACCTCCGGGAACGCGGACGGCGCCTACCTGGCCTTCATCGGCTGGTACGCGCTCTGCTTCGTGGTGACCTGGGCGGTCTACCTCCGCCGGGGGCCGCGCCGACTGGCCGGCGTGTGACCTGCGCCATCGCCCGAGCGCAGGTAGCGCTCGGTGACCCCCCGTTTTGACCTGCGGACAGGGCGCCGGGTATCGTTGCCTGCTGTTGTACGACATCCAGAAGCGTGCCGCATCAGGTACGCTTGGTCGTTCGTGCGCGCCTGGTCAAATCGGCGCGCGACCCCAGACCGACGACGAGACAAGGTAGACCTGTGCGTACGTACAGCCCGAAGCCGGGTGAGATCGAGCGTCAGTGGCACGTTATCGACGCCTCTGATGTCGTGCTGGGCCGCCTGGCCACCCACGCCGCCACGCTGCTGCGCGGCAAGCACAAGCCGACTTTCGCGCCGCACGTCGACACGGGCGACTTCGTCGTCGTCGTGAACGCGGGCAAGGTTGCGCTGACCGGCAACAAGCGTCAGACCAAGGTTGCCTACCGCCACTCGGGTTACCCGGGTGGTCTCAAGCAGATCGGCTACGAGGAGCTGCTGACCAAGCGTCCCGAGCGGGCGATCGAGCTGGCCGTGAAGGGCATGCTCCCGCACAACAAGCTCGGCCGTCAGCTGATCAAGAAGCTGAAGGTCTACGCCGGTGCCGAGCACCCGCACGGCGCGCAGCAGCCGCTGCCGTTCGAGATCAAGCAGATCGCGCAGTGAGCGCGGGCGAAGGAAGCAGCATGACCGACATCACCGAGATCGAGGTTGCCCCCGAGGCCCCGGAGGCCCCGGAGGCCCCCGAGGCCACCGAGGCGCCGGCGCCCGTCGCCCGCGCGCCGCGCGGTGACCGCCCGATCCAGACTGTGGGTCGGCGCAAGCAGGCCATCGTCCGGGTCCGCATCGTGCCGGGCACCGGCAAGATCACCTGCAACGGCCAGGACCTCGAGGCGTACTTCCCGAGCAAGGTGCACCAGCAGCTGATCAAGGACCCGCTGGTGACCGCCGAGAAGCCCGAGGCGTTCGACGTCATCGCCAACCTGCGTGGCGGCGGCACCACCGGCCAGGCCGGTGCGCTCCGGCTGGGCATCGCCCGGGCGCTGATCCTCAACGACCCCGACGACCGCCCGGCCCTCAAGAAGGCCGGCTTCCTTACCCGGGACGCCCGGGTCAAGGAGAGCAAGAAGTACGGCCTCAAGAAGGCCCGTAAGGCTCCTCAGTACTCGAAGCGCTGATCACCACCAGCGCGTTGTACTTCTGACGAACGGCCGGGTCCGCCTCCCTCGAACGGGAGGTCGCCCGGCCGTTCGCCTTTCCCTGGGACCGTTTATCGGAGGTTGGCGGGTATGGGCCGGTTGTTCGGCACGGACGGGGTACGCGGGCGGGCGAACGCGGATCTCACCCCGGAGTTGGCGCTCGCGGTGGCGGTGGCCGCCGCCCACACGCTCGCCGAGACGGACAAGAGTCATCCGCCGCTCGCCGTGGTCGGACGGGACACCCGGGCCAGCGGCGAGATGCTGGAGGCGGCCGTGGTGGCCGGCCTGACCAGCGCGGGCGCCAACGTGGTGCGGGTCGGCGTGCTGCCCACCCCCGCGGTGGCGTTCCTCACCGCGGAGGCCAAGGCCGACCTTGGTGTGATGCTCTCCGCCTCGCACAACCCGATGCCGGACAACGGGATCAAGCTCTTCGCCGCCGGTGGGCACAAACTGCCGGACGAGATCGAGATGCGGATCGAGGCGGCCGTCGAGGCAAACGCCACCACCGCCTGGGACCGCCCCATCGGGGCCGGCGTCGGGCGGGTGCATGACCTGCTGGACGGCGCCGACCACTACGTCCAGCACCTCGTCGGCACTTTGCCGCACCGGCTGGACGGGATCAAGGTCGTGGTGGACTGCGCGAACGGCGCCGCCGCCGAGGTCGCCCCGGTGGCGTACCGGGAGGCGGGCGCCGAGGTGATCGCGATCCACGCCGAGCCGGACGGGCTCAACATCAACGACGACTGCGGCTCCAACCACATCGACACGCTGCGCGCCGCCGTGGTCGAGCACGGCGCGCACCTGGGCATCGCCCACGACGGCGACGCCGACCGGTGCGTCGCGGTGACCGCCGACGGCGACGAGGTCGACGGCGACCAGTTGATGGCCATCCTGGCGCTGGCCATGCGGGACGCCGGCGAGCTGACCCAGGACACACTGGTGGCGACGGTGATGAGCAACCTCGGCCTGCGGCTGGCGATGTCCGCGCAGGGCATCCGCCTGGTCGAGACCAAGGTCGGCGACCGGTACGTCCTGGAGGAGCTGCGCGCCTCCGGCCTCGCGCTCGGCGGCGAGCAGAGCGGCCACGTCGTCATGCCGGCGTACGCCACCACCGGCGACGGAGTCCTGACCGGCCTGCACCTGATGGCCCGGATGGCCGCCACCGGCAAGTCCCTCGCCGAGCTGGGCTCGGTGGTCACCAAGCTGCCCCAGGTGCTGATCAACGTGCCGGTCGGCGACCGTACCGTGGGCGCCGCCGCGCCGGCCGTCCGCGCCGAGGTGGAGCGGGCCGAAGCCGAGCTGGGCGAGACCGGCCGGGTGCTGCTGCGCCCGTCCGGCACCGAGCCGCTGGTCCGGGTCATGGTCGAGGCGGCCAGCGAGGCGACGGCCCGTGAGGTCGCCGAGCGCATCGCCGCCCACGTCCGCACCGCCAGCCCGACGGCGTCCTGACCGACGCCGGCACGGACCGGACCTCCCCGACGCGTCGGCTGCTCGTCACTCCTCGGCGAGCAGCCGGGCGGTCGGGAGCCGGCGCAGCAGGGTCGCCGGCAGGAGCGCCGCCAGGCAGCTGACGACGATGCCGGCGGCCGCCGTGACGGCGGCCACCAGCAGCAGGCTGCCGGGCAGCGAACCGATCAGGCCCACCGCGCCGAGCAGGCCCAGCAGGGCCCCGGTGACGGCGCCGAGCCCACCGAGCGCGAGACCTTCGTAGCCGATCAGCCGGCCGAGCGCCGCGTCGGTCCAGCCGATCGCCCGCAGGGTGGCCAGCTCGGCGGCCCGGTCGCGGATGCCGAGATAGAGCACGTCGGCCACGGCGGCCGTGCCGAGCAGCACGGTCGCGGCCGCGGCGACGACGTCCGGGCCGCGCACGCTCAGCGAGATCGCGTCCCCCAGCAGGCTGCCGACGACCGCGCCCCGGAATGCGTACGAGACGGCACCCACCAGGGTCAGCGCGGCGCCCTGGCGA
>NZ_JAPFQV010000080.1:0-28233 GCF_033804685.1 Micromonospora sp. RTP1Z1 | reverse complement strand
CTAAGCGTGTCGAGTCGGGTGGAACTGTCAGGACCGGAGGTGAATGCAGCGAAGAACGCCCGCACGATGCCCTCGATCTCTGCATGGTCCAAAGCGGTGCTCGGGCTTGCAGGCACATCGTCGATCACAGCCCAACGGTAGCGCGGTGGCCCCCTCGGCGCCCCGTCCCGGGACCGACCAACCATCCGCTCGTAGCCGCTGATCGGTGCCGGCGGATCGCGCCGGGGTTGGACGAGGAAGGCGGGATCAAGACGCGGCGATTACCGCCGGCATTCGATGTTCGGCGATAGGGCTCCTGCGGAGACCGTGGCGGATGACCGAGACTGTAGCGATGTCGCAAGATGTCGGGGGGTGCGCCGCGCACGCAGGTAGCAATCACCGCTCTGCTCATCGTCGCCAGCGTGCTCATCCTCTTCGTCCCCGCCGGTGACGAGGGCAGAGTCCTCGTGCCCCTCAGCGAAGGTCACGGACTATCCGCCGTAGACGGGGTCGGCGCAGCACTGCTGGCAGTGGGCGGCACCTGGCTGGAAGTGCTCGAGGTACGGCGCCTTCCGTACCTCGCCCTGCCCCCACGGGCCTTGTTCGCACTCGGCCTGCTGGCCGGCCTCGGCGTGGGGCTCCTGATCGCCTCGGTCTTTTCGGGATTCTTCTGGTGGTGGGCTATCTGCGCCACCACGCTTGGCGTTGCCGTCCTCGTCCTCGTGCCCCTCACCGCGCGCCGTTGAGGTCGCTGACCGAACGAAGGGCGACGCGGGCGGGGACGAGTAGGGCGGGTCTCCTGGAAGCTGGCGCGAGGTGCCCAGCTCCTTGAAAATGTCGCTGGGTTGTTGGGTAGGCGGTCGAAGGCGCCACGCGGCAGGAACCACGGGGCATGGCTCCAAATCTGCCCGGACGAGCGACCTCGCGCGGGCGTGACCCTGTGTTGCCTTCCTTAACCACCGAATCCTCCACTTATGGACACCCGGCCGACCGCTCGATCGTCTCCTCGGATGGAGCGGCGCCAGATCCATCGAGCCGGTTCACTGGATAACCGCTCGCGTTCGCAGCCGGCTCGATACTCTCGGCTTCGGGATCCACACGGACATCCGGAGCCACTCGATCGGCGAGATCGCCGGTGACGCAGGCGATCGACGTCCCGGCGCGCAGCCGGCTCTCGCCACGAATGGCGCGCGGGACATCTCATGCCGATAGGAGCGCCATGCCCGGGAAGTTACGATCGCCTGTCCTGCACCTCGTCGTCTGCCGCGCCGAGCCCGCCGTCGAGCTCGGACCGTTCATCACGGCCTGCCAGAAGCTGAGGTGGGGGGTCCACCTCATCGCCACCCCGGACGCGGTCGACTCGATCGACCGGGACGGGCTCGCCGACCTCACCCACCATCCGGTACGCGAGGACGAGCAGCCGGAGACGCTCCATCCCCTGCCGCCGGCCGACGCCTTCGCCGTCGTGCCGGCCAGCTTCGACCTGGTGAACAAGTGGGCGTACGGCCTGAACGACAACCTGGGCCTGCGGCTGCTCAACGAGGCGATCGCCGTCGGCCTGCCGGTCGTCGTCGTGCCGGCCCCGGATCCGGCGCTCGCCCGGCACCCCGCCTTCCTGGAGAGCCTGGAGCGGCTGCGGCACTGGGGCGTGACGGTGACCCGGCCCGCCGAGCCGTCCGAGGTTGCCGACCCGGTCCCGTGGCACGCCGCCGTGCAGGTGATCTCCGCCTGGACCCGGTTCGCCCGGGTCCCCGGGCAGCCCACCGGAGAGCGACAGCGCAGCGCCGACGACTTGGCGCGGCAGTCCGGCTAGTGCGGTGTCCACTAACGTTCACCGGGTTTGCGGTGGGTGTTGTGGATCCTCGCCGTGAGGGCGAGCGACTCCCCACCGGCTGGTGGGGCGGGCCTCCGCGGGCCAACTGATCCTCGCGCCGACCGGGGTGGGCGGCGGGGGTCACGTCGGGACCGACCAGCACCGGGCAGGTGCCGGCCAGCTCGACGGTGCGTGACCACCTCCGGCAACACAACCGCTGCCAGGGTGGTGGCGAGGTTGGCCTTGTCGACGAGGACCTGCATCAGCTGGCCGATCTGCCACTGCCGGCCGTGCTCATTTAGAGGTCGCGCGGAATGGTGAGGTTGCCCGGCGCGTCTGAACGGGTGCAGGCACAGAACCGGTGATCATGAAGGTGCTTACGCCTCGTGATCACGGGAGGTTCTGTGCCTGCCATCCCAGCATGGCTGATCGAGCCGTTGTGGGTCCAGTTCGCCGCGCTGTTACCCGATCGGCCGACCTACGCCCCGACTCATCCGTTGGGCTGCCACCGCAGGCGGGTCGATGACCGGATCGTGT
This sequence comes from Micromonospora sp. RTP1Z1, assembly GCF_033804685.1. NCBI lineage: Bacteria > Bacillati > Actinomycetota > Actinomycetes > Micromonosporales > Micromonosporaceae > Micromonospora > Micromonospora sp. RTP1Z1. Next base: position 25,904 of record NZ_JAPFQV010000080.1, on the reverse strand, counting down.
TCGACAAGCTGATCCAGGTACTGCGGTTCGGCTGCTCCTACGAGGCGATCGCCGACAGCACATGCGCGGCCACGACGATCCGTAACCGTCGTGACGAGTGGATCACGCTCGGGTTGTTCGCCCAGCTCAAACAGATCGCGGTGGAAGCCTACGACCGGCTCGTCGGCCTGATGTTGGACGACATCGCCGTGGACGGCTGCATCACCAAGGCCCCCGGCGGCGGTGACTGCGCCGGACGGTCCCCGGTCGACCGGGGCAAACAAGGCATGAAACGCTCATCGATGGTCGACGGCTACGGCATCCCCCTGGGCCGGGTCCTGGCCGGCGCGAACCGGCACGACTCACCGCTGCTCGGCCCCACCCTCGACCACCTCGACGACCTGGGCCCACTGCCCGACGAGGTCACCGTGCACCTCGACGCGGGATACGACTCCGCCGTCACCCGCACCCTGCTCGCCGAACGCGGCCTGACCGGCAAGATCGCCCACAAGGGAGACAAAGCACCCATCCAGGCCGGGCAACGGTGGCACGTCGAGCGGACGAACAGCTGGCACAACGCGTTCAACCGGCTGCAACGCTGCTACGAACGAACCGAGAAAGTCATCGACGCCTACTTCGACCTCGCCGACACGATCATCACCGTCCGTAGCCTGACCCGACGCGCGTGGACCATCTACCGGTGGGACACCCGTCCCACCCGGCGCCCATGACCACCACCCATTCCGCGCGACCTCTTAGTCCTGCGCGCGCGGGTCGCTCCATCAAAGCCCGCTGCGAGCAGGACTATCGTGGCCCGATGCTTGACCTGAGCAGCGTTGACCTGGAGGAGATCGCCACCGCGCTGGCGGACCAGACCGACTACGAGCACCGATGGCTGATCAACCCGGACACCGGACAGATTGTGTTCTGGACGGCGGACGGTGGAATCGATGGGCAGACGCCCGTTGACCTCGACGATTTGGATCTGGTCTGCATCGAGCCAATGCCGTCCTATGTCTGGTATCAGGACATGGCCGACTTCGCCGAGAGGATCAGCGACGACCGAGTCGGGCGGAGACTTGCGCGAGCCATCCAGGGCAAGGGCGCCTTCCGCCGGTTCAAGGACGAACTGCACGAGGAGTATCCGCACCTGCTGCCGGCGTGGTACGCCTACCGCGACGTCCGCGCCCAGCGTCGGGCAGTTGAGTGGCTCGTCGACAACTCGCTCATCGATGACGAAACGGCCATGCGATTCGTGACCGAGCACCCGGACCCCGATCTTCCCTGAGCTGGGCACTCTTCAGCCCGTCTACTCCGCGACGGTGGCAGCCGTGCCGTTCATTGCCGAGCTTGCCCGGACGGCACCCGCCCGGCGGGCCGAGTTCGTCGGCGGCCGGGCGTAGTGTGCGGCGGCGCCGCGGGCCTCGTCGGCCACCCGCTCCCGGACGGCGGCGGGGCGGAGGACCTCGACGGCGGCGCCCAGGCTAAGCAGGGCCGAGCACGCCCACGACTCGTTCTCGAACGGGACCGTCAGCTCGACCTCCTCGGTCGCGGTGACCGGGACCAGGGCCTGCCCGTGGACGGGCACGAGGCGGCGCAGCCGCGGCAGGGCCCGGGCCGCCGCGCGTACCGTGACCTCGACGCCGGGCTCCTCGTCCTCCAGTTCCCGGCGCGCCTCTGCCCAGGAGCGAGCGAGGTCGAACCCGGCCGGGCGCGCCACCACGTCGTCGAGCGGCTCCACCTCCCGGACCCTGGAGGCCCGGTAGGTGCGGCGCTGGCCGTCGCGCAGGGCGACCAGGTACCAGTCACCGGCCGCGAGGACGAGCCCGAGGGGCTCGATCTCCCGGGCGGTCGCCCGCCCGTCCCGTACGTACCGCAGGCGCACCCGGCGATCGCGCCAGACCGCGTCGGCGAGCTGGGTCAGGCACGGTACCGGCTCGGGCGTGCCGTACCAGCGGACCGGGTCCAGGTGGAACCGCTCCACGGTCCGGCCGGCGCGCTCCCGGGCCTCGCCGGTGAGGCTGGCCCAGACCTTGATCCGGGCGCCCTCCAGCATCTCGCCCAGCCCCAGCTGCTCGGCCGGGCCGGCGAGGCCGAGGAACGCCAACGCCCCGGCCTCGTCGAGGCCGACCCCGGTCAGCCGGGTGCGGTAGCCACGGTCCAGGCGGTATCCGCCGGCCGGCCCGCGGGTCGACCGCACCGGTATCCCGGCCGCCACCAACGCCTCGACGTCCCGCTGCACGGTCCGCTCGCTGACCTCCAGATGCCGGGCCAGTTCCCGCGCACTGGCCTGGCCACGCACCTGGAGCTGGAGCAGCAGGGTCATCATCCGCGAGGCACGCACCGCCCCATCCTGACCCAGATATACGACAGAAGGTGTCGGGAACTCGGGTGACACTGGGTCGGCGGCGCCGCCCGGCGCCGGGCGGCGAGAGGAGTGACATGGCTGAGGTGTCGACGGACCCGACGGAGCGGATCACCCCGCGGCAGTTCCACGAGGCCGACGGGATGGGGGACTGGCGGGTGCTGGGCGAGGGAGCGTGCACGTACTTCCGCACCGGGTCGTTCGCGGCCGGCGCCCGACTCGTCCAGGCGATCGGCGAGCTGGCCGGCTTGGACGACCACCACCCGGACGTCGACGTGCGGCACGCGGGCGTGACCGTACGCCTGATCACGATCATCCCCGGCTTCTACGGGCTGACCGCGCGCGACGTCGAGCTGGCCCGGCGGATCTCGGCGGTGGCGCGGGAGCTGGGCCTGTCCGCCGACCCGTCGGGCCTGCAGAACGTCCAGGTCAGCATCGACGCGCTGGTCGGTCCCGAGGTGCTGCCGTTCTGGCGTGCCCTGCTCGGCTACGTCGACCGCGGTGACGGCGACCAGGACCTGATCGACCCGCGCGGTCGCGGGCCGCTGCTCTGGTTCCAGCAGATGGACGCGCCGCGCCCGCAGCGCAACCGGATGCACCTCGACGTCTGGGTGCCGCACGACCAGGCCGAGGCCCGGGTGGCGGCTGCCGTCGCGGCCGGCGGTCGCCTGCTGACCGATGAGCACGCGCCGGCGTTCTGGGTGCTGGCCGACGCCGAGGGCAACGAGGCCTGCGTCGGCACGGCCGGCTGGACGGGGCCGGAGCCCGGCGCGCGGTGAGCGGTGGTGTGACCGGTCGTACGTCGGCAGCCGGAGCATCGCCGCCGCCGAGGAGGTCAGGAGGGCGCGATAGTTCGGTGCTGGGTTCATGGCATTAATCTGGGGTGACGCATCCCGGGTGAGCCGCCGCGGGTGGTGACAGGGGAGAGGTGGGCGGCGATGGACGCCAGACGCACCACCGTGCGCGACATGCGGCGCGCCAACCGCTCGGTGCTGCTCACCCGGATCTGGCTCGACGGTCCGCTCAGCCGCCACGAACTGGGGCAGAGCACCTCGCTGAGCCTGGCCAGCGTGAGCAACCTCGTCGGCGAGATGATCGGCGAGGGGATCGTCGAGGAGGCCGGCTCGGTCGAGTCCGACGGTGGCCGTCCCCGCGTGCTGCTGCGGGTCGCCCCCGGCTACGGCTACCTGGTCGGCGCCGACGTCGGCGAGACCCGGGTCCAGGTCGAGCTCTTCGACCTGGCGATGACCGCCCTGGCCAAGGCGGAGTACCCGATCGCCGCCGCCGAGCCGGACCCGCACGCCGTCGCCACCCACCTGCTGCACGGGCTGGCCGCGGTCGTCGAGCAGGCCGGCGTCGACCCGGCCGCGGTGCTCGGCTTCGGGGTGGCGGTCTCCGGGACGGTCGAGCGGACCGCCGACGCCGTCGTGCACGCGCAGACCCTCGGCTGGGACGGAGTGCCGCTGGGGGCCATGCTGCGCGCCGGCACTGACATCCCGGTGCACGTCGACAACGGCGCGAAGACCCTCGGCCAGGCCGAGATGTGGTTCGGCGCCGGCCGGGGCGCCCGGCACGCCGTCATCGCCCTGGTCGGCTCGGGGATCGGTGCCAGCGTGGTGGCCGACGGGGTGGGCTACCGGGGCGCGCACAGCAGCGCCGGCGAGTGGGGACACACCACGATCGTGTACGGCGGTCGCCGCTGCCGCTGCGGCAACCTCGGCTGCCTGGAGGCGTACGTCGGGGCGGAGGGCGTGCTGGACCGGTTCCGGCAGGCCAATCGGGGGCGCGCGGCGGTCGGCCCCGACGAGGAGAGCGCGTTCGGCGAGCTGTTGCGCTCCCCGTCCCGGACGGCCGCGAAGGTGCTCGACGAGACGGTCGGCTACCTCGGCGCGGGCGTGGCGACGCTGGTCAACCTCTTCAACCCGGAGCGGGTGGTGCTCGGCGGCTGGGCCGGCCTGGCGCTGGGGGAGCGCTACCTGCCGCAGATCCGCGAGGCGACCGCGCGGCACGCGCTGCGCCAGCCGTACGCGCAGACCTCGATCGAGCTGTGCCAGCTCGGACCGGACGCGGTCGCGATGGGCGCGGCCACCCTGCCGATGGCCCGGCTGCTGCGCGAGGGCGGCGTGCCCCGCGACCCGGTCACGCGGGTGACCATGACGCCGCCGCGCGCGGCCCCCCGCCCCCGCTCCCGCGCCCGCTGAGCGGCCGGGCGGGCGGTCCGGCGTCGCTCATGCGGGCAGGGTCCATTTCTGGTTGGCGCCGCCGGTGCAGGACCAGATCTCCGAAGGGTCGCACGCGCTCGCCCCGCGCGTTTCACATCGAAAGCCCTGCGGCAGGATGTGGTTCACGGCCGCCGCAGGACGCGAGCCGTGCCCAGCACAGGAGGACGACGTGCGAATCGAGGGCCGGGCGGCGCTGGACTACCCCGCCTACCGCCGACTGGTGTGGACGTCCGGAAAGGGACGACTGTTGAGGATGTGGGCGGCAGCCCTCCTGATCGGGCTCGGCGCGCTGCTCCTCAGACCGGCGGCCGGCGCGGTGCTGCTCGTCGCCCTGCTGGTCGCCGTCCCGCTCTTCTTCGAGCTGTCGCTGCGGCGCGTCTGGCGGCGACTCGCGGCCGGTGGGCCGGCCGCGGAGATCGGGTACGAGCTGACCGACGACGGGATGACCGTGTCCCTCGCGGGCGTCTCCACGCGGCACCGCTGGGAGTCCCTGCGGCCGCTGCGGGAGACGGCCGGCTACTGGCTCTTCCGGGGCCTGCTGACCCGACGGGTGATCGCGGTGCCGCGGGACGCCTTCGAGGCGGACGCGCGCGCCGAGGCCGACGCGGTGTTCGCCGGGATGCGCTGAGGTCAGGCGGCGTCCGGGGGACCGGCCAGCATCTCGATGCCCGACGGGTACGGCCGGGGCGCGCGGCCGCCCGGGCCCTCCCGGACGGCCGCCCCGCGGCCGGTCACCGCTCGCCGCGCACCCGCCGGACCGTGTCGCGGTACCAGAGCGCGCTGCGCTTCGGGGTGCGCCGCTGGGTGTCGTAGTCGACGCGCACGATCCCGAACCGCTTGTCGTAGCCGTACGCCCACTCGAAGTTGTCCAGCAGCGACCAGGCGAAGTAGCCGCGTACGTCCGCCCCGGCCAGCCGGGCCCGGGCCACCGCCCGCAGGTGCTCGGTCAGGTACATCACCCGGTCGTCGTCGTCGACGAAACCGTCGGCGTCGGGCCGGTCGTCGAACGCCGCCCCGTTCTCGGTGATCACCATCGGCACGCCCGGGTAGTCCTGGCTGAGCCGGACCAGCAGTTCGGTGAAGGACTCCGGGACGATCTCCCAGTCCATCGCGGTGCGGGGCAGGTCCCGCCGGACCACCCGCTGCACCGGCCGGCCGGCGTCGTCCCGCTCCCGCCCCTGTTCGTCCACTCCTGAGAAGAGCTGACCGAAGTAGAAGTTGACGCCCAGCACGTCGAACGGCGTGGAGATGATCGCCAGGTCGCCGTCGACGACCGGGATGCGCACCCCCTCGCGCGCCAGGTCGGCCACCACGTCCTCCGGGTAGCGGCCGTGGACCAGCGCGTCCAGGTAGAGGCGGTTGCCCAGCCCGTCGGCGGCCCGGGCGGCGTCCCGGTCGGCCGGGCTGTCGGTGGCCGGGTCGGCGGTGGCCAGGTTGACGGTGATGCCCAGGTCCACCGGTCCGGTGGCCGTCGCCCGCAGCCGCTGGACCGCCAGGCCGTGCCCGAGTAGCAGGTGGTGTGCGGCGGCGATGCCGTCGTCCAGGTCACGGCGACCCGGCGCATGCGCACCGTAGGCGTAGCCGAGCATCGCCGAGCACCACGGCTCGTTCAGGGTCGTCCACGTCTTCACCCGGTCGCCGAGGGCGTCGAAGACCAGCTCCGCGTAGTCGGCGAAGCGGTACGCGGTGTCCCGGAGCGGCCAGCCGCCGGCGTCCTCCAGCTCCTGCGGCAGGTCCCAGTGGTAGAGCGTGACCCACGGGTCGACCCCGCGGCCGAGCAGCTCGTCCACGAGCCGGTCGTAGAACGCCAGCCCGGCCGGGTTGGCCGGCCCGCGCCCGCCGGGCTGCACCCGCGGCCAGGCCACCGAGAAGCGGTACGTGTCCAGCCCCAGGTCCGCGATGACCGCGACGTCCTGCGGCATCCGGTGGTAGTGGTCGCAGGCCACGTCGCCGGTGTCCCCGTTGGCCACCGCCCCCGGTACCCGGCAGAAGGTGTCCCAGATGGACGGGGTGCGGCCGTCCTCGGCCACCGCGCCCTCGATCTGGTACGACGAGGTCGCCACGCCCCAGCGGAAGGTCGGCGGCAGGGTGTCGATCGGGTCGGCCTGCCCCGTGGTGGCCGAGGCGGTGCTCTCGCTGTCCATGGTTCTCCTCGCGGTCGCGAATGGGTCGGGATCGGGGGTGGTCGCCGGGCCGGTCGGGCCGCGACGGCTCACCGGGGGACCGCCGCGGCGGCGGGGTGCAGCCAGCAGGCGACGGCGCGCCCCGGGTCGTCGTCACCGGGCGGCCCGAGCGGTGGGAGCTCGGCGTCGCAGGGTGCGAAGGCCCGGGGGCAGCGGGGGTGGAACGCGCACCCCGTCGGCATGGCGCGCAGGTCCGGCGGGGAGCCGGGGATGCCGGTGAGCTCGCGGCGAGGGCCGCGCAGCGCCGGGAAGGAGTGCAGCAGCCCGTCGGTGTACGGGTGCAGCGCCCGCCGGTACAGCTCGCCGGCGGGCGCCTCCTCGACGATCCGGCCGCCATACATGATGGCGATGCGGTCGGAGAACTCGACCAGCAGCGACAGGTCGTGGGTGATGAACAGCACCGCGAAGCCGAGCCGGTCGCGCAGCTCGGCGAGCTGGCCGAGGATCTGCCGCTGCATCACCACGTCCAGGGCGGTGGTGGGCTCGTCCATGATGACGACCTGCGGCTCCAGCGCCAGCGCCATGGCGATCATCACCCGTTGCCGCATCCCGCCGGAGAGCTGGTGCGGGTAGCTGTCCAGCCGGTCGGCGGCGATTCCCACCAGCCGCAGCATCTCCCGGGCCCGGGCCAGCCGGGCCGCCGCCGTGGTACGCGGCTCGTGTGCCTTGATCACGTCGAGCAGCTGGGTGGAGACCTTGTGCACCGGGTTGAGCGAGTTCATCGCGCCCTGGAACACGATGGACGTCTCGGCCCAGCGGAACGCCCGCAGCCGCGCCGGGGACAGCGACAACACGTCCACCGGCGAACCGTCGGCGGGGTGGTAGATCACCTCACCGCCGCTGATCACCCCGGGCGGCGGCAGCAGCCGGGTCAGCCCGTACGCCAGGGTGGACTTGCCGCTGCCGCTCTCCCCGGCCAGCCCCAGCACCTCGCCCCGGTGCAGGGTGAGGTCGACCTCGCGGACGGCGTGCACCGCCTCGTCGCCCAACCCGTAGTCGACGCAGAGCTTCCTGATCTCCAGCACCGGCGCGCTCATCGGAACCCTCCTTCGTGGCGCTGTCGTGGGGGTGGTGGGGCGGTGGGCCGCGCCAGCACGGGGGTGAAGCCCACCCGCATCCGGACCACGTGCCCGTCCGCGGTGCGGACCCGGGTCCGGCCGGCGCTGCGCAGCCGGGGACTGACGAACTCGTCGATGCCGAAGTTGATCAGCGCGAGCGCGGTGCCCAGCACCGCGATGGCCAACCCGGCCGGCACGAACCACCACCAGGCGCCCTGGGCGAGGGCCTGCTGGCTCTGCGCCCAGAACAGGATGGTGCCCCAGTTCCACGACGAGACCGACGAGATGCCGATGAAGGCCAGGGTGATCTCCGACATCACCGCGAAGATGACCGTGCCGACGAATCCGGAGGCGATGATCGCGGTCAGGTTCGGCAGGATCTCGAACCCGATGATCCGCCAGGTGGTCTCGCCGGTGGCCCGGGCGGCCTCCACATAGTCGCGCCGGCGCAGAGACAGCGTCTGCGCGCGCAGCACCCGGGCCCCCCACGCCCACGAGGTCAGGCCGATGACCAGCGCGACGACCAGGTCGCCGGCGTCGGTGATGGTGGACGTCACGATGATGATCAGCGGCAGCGCCGGGATCACCAGGAACACGTTGGACAGCGCGGACAGGCCGTCGTCGGAGAAGCCGCCCAGGTAGCCGGCGGTGACCCCGACCAGGATGGACAGCACGGTGGCCACCACCCCGGCGGTCAGCCCGACCAGCATCACCCCGCGGGCGCCGACCAGGATCTGGCTGAACACGTCCTGGCCGAGGTGGGTGGTGCCGAACCAGTGCTGCGCCGACGGTGGCTGGAGCAGGGCGTCGCTGCGGGCGTCCGGGTCGTACGGGGCGATCCACGGGCCGATCACCGCGAGCAGCACGTACCCGGCGACCAGGGCCAGCCCGGTGGCGGCCTTGCCGTTGGCCACGAAGCGCCACCGTCGGCGCCGGGGGGCGGCGGAGGGCTGGGCCATCGCCCCCTGCTTCGGGATGACCTGCTCGATGCTGGAGGTGGGAATGGTCACGCCTCAACCCTCCTTGCGGGTACGCGGGTCGAGCAGCAGGTACGCCACGTCGGCGAGCAGGTTCGCCACCAGCACCGAGAACGTGATGACCAGGAAGATGCCCTGCATCAGCGGATAGTCCTTGGCGCCGACCGCCCGGAACAGCAGGAAGCCCAGCCCCGGGTAGGAGAAGACGATCTCCACCAGCAGGGTGCCGCCGACGATGAAGCCCAGGGACAGCGCGAAGCCGGCCACGTTGGGCAGCAACGCGTTACGGGCGGCGTAGTTCAGCGCCACCCTTCGTTCCGGCAGGCCCTTGGCGTGCGCCACGGTGATGTAGTCCTCGGCGGCGACGGTCACCATCATGTTGCGCATGCTGAGGATCCAGCCGCTCATCGAGGAGATCAGGATGGTGGCGGCGGGCAGCAGGCTGTGCCGCACCGCGCTGCCCAGGAAGATCGTGTCCGGGGCCGGCACCAGGCCCGGTTCGTAGCCGCCCGAGGAGGGGAAGAAGCTGCCCGGGCCGGCCAGCAGGGCGATCGCGACCAGCCCCAGCCAGAAGTACGGCACCGAGGACAGGAACGTGGTGGCCGGCAGCACCCCGTCGACCCAGGAGCCGCGCCGCCAGCCGGCCAGCACGCCCAGGCCGGTGCCGAGGGTGAAGCTGACCAGGGTGGTGATCCCGACCAGGGCGAGCGTCCACGGCAGCGCGTCGGCGATCACCGCGGACACCGGCGCCGGGAACGCGGTGAAGGACAACCCCAGGTCGCCGTGGAGCAACTGCTTCCAGTAGTCGAGGTACTGGTCCCAGAGATTGTCGTGGGAGTCGATGCCGAACAGCACGTACAGCGACTTGATCGCGTCGGTGCTGAGCTGCCCCTGGTAGCGGGAGATCAGCGACTTGACCGGGTCGCCGGGGATCATCCGGGGGATGAAGAAGTTGATGGTCAGCGCCGCCCACGCGGTGAACAGGTAGAAGGCCAGCCGGCGCAGCAGGTAGATCATCGGGTCACCGCCCGCGCGTCGTCGACGGTGGCCGGGTCGTAGAGCCAGCAGGCCGCCCAGTGGTCGGGGCGGTCGCCGACCTCCAGCCGCGGTGGCAGGTCCGCGGCGCAGCGCGGCATGGCCGCCGGGCAGCGCGGGTGGAACCGGCAGCCGGCGGGCGGCCGGATCAGGCTGGGCGGCTCGCCGTCGCCGCGTTCCCGCCCGGCGGCCACGGCGTCGCCGGTGATCTGGTCGGGGTCGGGCGCCGAGTCGATCAGCAGCCGGGTGTACGGGTGGGCGGGCGACTGGGTGACGGTCTCGCTGTCGCCGCCTTCCACCAGGCGCCCGGCGTACATCACCAGGGTCTCGTCGGCGAAGTAGCGGGCCGAGGCGATGTCGTGGGTGATGTAGAGGATGGCCAGGTGCAGCCGTTCCTTCAGGTCGCGCAGCAGGTTCAGCACGCCGAGCCGGATGGAGACGTCGAGCATGGAGACCGGCTCGTCGGCGAGCAGCACGTCCGGGTCGGCGCCGAGCGCCCGGGCGATCGCCACCCGCTGCCGCTGCCCGCCGGAGAGCTCGTGCGGGAACTTGTCCAGGTAGCGCTCGGCCGGAGTGAGCGCCACGCGTTCGAGCAGCTTCGCCAGCGCCGCGTCGAGGTCGGCGGCGGTACGGCCGGCGTTGCCGTGGATGCGCAGCGCCCGGGTCAGGTGGTAGCGCACGGTGTGCACCGGGTTCAGCGACGCGAACGGGTCCTGGAAGATCAGCTGGACCCGGCGGGCGTACGCCCGGAAGGGCCGACCACCGCGGACGGTGACCGGCTCGCCGTGCAGGCGGACGGTGCCCGCGGTGCGCGGATAGAGCTGCGCGAGCAGCCGGGCGACCGTCGACTTGCCGGAGCCGGACTCACCGACCAGGGCGGTGACGCGGCCGCGGCGCAGGGTGAGGTGCACGTCGTCGACCGCGTGCACGGTCGGTCGGGTGCGGGTCAGCAGGGTCCGCAGCCGCCTGCTCACGGGGAAGTGCTTGGTCAGGCCGACCGCCTCCAGCACCTCCTCGCGGACGACCGGGGCGTCCTTGGTGGGGGTCGTCATGCCGGGTTCCTGTCTTCTCGGAAGAGGGGGTCGCCGGTGGTCCGGGCGGCGCGCCCCGCCGCCCGGACCACTCCGGGCAGGAACCCGCCGGCTTCAGGTGCTGCACGACGTCGGCCGCGTTCGGCTGGGTCGGCTGCGCCGCGCCGTAGGCGTTCGCGTCGTCCGGCCAGCCGGTCCAGTTCTTCGTGCTGTACGCCGCGCCGACGTTGTCCGCGCCGACCGGGATCATCGGCGCCTGCTCGACGAAGACCTTCTGCAGTGTGGCCAGCGCCGCGGTCCGCGCGGCGTCGTCGGTGGCGTTGGCGTACGCGGCCAGTGCCGCGGTGGCCTCCGGGTTGTTGAAGCGGCCGAAGTTGCCGGCGGGGGAGGCCTTGCCGACCGGCTTGAGCAGCCGGCCGTCCATCACCGTCTGGTAGATGTCGTACGGCGTGGCGCCGCCGTTGGTCCACCGGAAGGTGGCGTCGAACTTGCCCTCCTCCACGTTGCGGAACCAGGCGTCCTGGTTGGCCTTGTCGACGGTGGCCACGATGCCGACCTTCGACAGGTTGTCCTTCACGATCTCCAGGCTGGTCTGGTAGTCCGACCAGCCGGCCGGGTCGGTGAGGGTGAGGGTGACCGGCTTGCCGGACGGGTCACGCAGGGTGCTGCCGGAGTAGGTGAAGCCCGCGTCGGTGAGCGTCTTCTTCGCCCCCTCGACGTCGACCTTGTGGTCCTTGCCCTTGTACTCGGCGGAGATGTAGGCGTCCCCGGCCGGGCTGGGCAGTCCGGTCACGCTGCGCACCAGGGGGTGGAAGTAGCCGGCCTCGGCCTGGTTGAAGATGTCGTCCCGGTTGATCACCATGCTCATCGCCCGGCGCAGCGCCGGGTTGTCGAACGGCTTCTTGGTGGTGTTGACGTACAGGCCGTGGATGCCGAGCACCGGCGGCGCCCACACCTTGTGGTTCGCCTCGTCCTTCGCCACGAAGACGGTCTTGACGTTCGGGATGAAGACGAAGCTCCACTCCGACTCGCCGTTGGCCAGGGCGGTGGTCTGCGCGTTGTTGTCGGTGTACGAGGTGTAGCGCAGCTCCTTGACCTTCGGCAGCTCCTGCCAGTAGCCGCTGGTGCGCACCGACAGCGTGGTGGTCTGCGGGGTGAACGACTTCAGGGTGTACGCGCCGCTGCCGATCGGGTTCTTGTCGATGTCGGTGGTGGGGTCCTTCATCGTGGACCAGACGTGCTTCGGCACGATCGGGACCTGGGCCAGGACCTTCTGCTGGTTGACGAACTGCGGGGAGTCGAAGGTGAGGGTCACCTCGTTGCCACTGCTCGACGCCGACTTGTACGGCGTCGCGTACTGGTTCAGACCCTCGTTCTCCTTGATCAGGTTGTAGGTGAACGCGACGTCCTCGGCGGTGACCGGCTTCCCGTCCGACCAGGTGGCGTTGTCGCGGACGGTCACCTTCACCGAGGTGTAGTCGGGGCTCCACTCCGCCTTGGTGGCCAGCCACGGCTTGAACGGCTCGGCGGGCTTGACCGGGTTCCACATCATCAGCGGCTCGTAGAGCTGCCAGCGGTAGCCCAGCGACGACGCCGAGGAGGTGGTGAGGAACGGGTTGTGGTTCTCGGTCTGCGGGCCGTTGGGCATGCCGACGTTGAGCACCGTCGCGCCGCCCTTGTTGTCGCGGGCCTTGGTGTTGGCGGTCTCGCCGCAGCCGGCGAGGGTCACCGCGCCGGCCAGCGCGATGGCGACGAACTGTCGTCTTCTCATGGTGGTCTCCCTCGGTGCTCCCGCCTTGGGGGAGCGGACGGTGGTGGGTGGAGGGTGTGCGGTGCCGCCGCCGGTCGGGGCGGGCCCGGCCGGTGGTGTGGGAGCGGGGTCAGGTGGCGGTGGTCGAGGCGCGCACGGTGAAGCTGGTCGGGATGACGGTCGGTTGGTCGGGCAGGGGTGCGCCCGCGAAGTGGGAGATGAGCGAGCGGGCGGCCGCTGCGCCCATCTCCCGCAACGGCTGGCGTACCGAGCTCAGTGGCGGGTGGGTGTGCCCGGCCAGGGGCAGGTCGTCGAAGCCGACCACCGCCACGTCCTGCGGCACCCGGCGGCCCGCGTCGCGCAGGGCCTGCAGGGCCCCGGCGGCGGACAGGTCGTTGTGGGCGAAGACGGCGTCGAACGGCACGCCGGCGGCGAGCAGGCCTTCCACCGCCGCCCGGCCGCATTCGAAGGTGAAGTCGCCCTCCACCACCAGCGTGGGGTCGATCGGCAGGCCCGCGTCGGCGTAGCCGCGGGCGAAGCCGTCGAGCCGCTCGCGGGTGCAGCCGAACCGGCGCAGGCCGGTGACGACCAGCGGGCGACGTCGACCGAGCGCCAGCAGGTGCGCGGCGGCGGCGCCGGCGCCGGACTCGTTGGTGGTGCGGACCGAGGGGAATCCGGGCTGGTGGCCGCGGTCGTCGATGAGCACGACCGGTAGGCCCCGCTCGTGCAGGGCGGTGATGTAGTCCAAGGTGCCCTCCGGCTCGACCACCAGCAGCCCGTCGAAGGACTTCGCCGAGACCTGGGAGGCGAACCGCCGCATCGACTCGTCACCCCGGTTGCAGGTGAACAGCAGCAGGCCGTACCCCTCGGTCTCGACCACGTCGACCGCCCCCTGCAGCACCTCGCCCATCCAGGGCCAGGTGAGGGCGGGCACCAGCATGCCGACCACCCGGGTGCGGCCGCGGGCCAGCCCGACGGCCCGGGCGCTCGGCACGTAGCCCAGGTCGGTGATGACGGCCCGCACCCGGTCCGCGGTCCGGCCGTCCACTTCGCCCTTGCCGTTGAGCACCCGCGACACGGTGGTCTTGCTCACGCCCGCCCGGGTGGCGACGTCGGCGATGGTGATCGGCACGTGACGCTCCCGGATCGCAGGGATGGCGGGGGTGTTGCGGAACCGGTTGCGGAAGCGGTTCCGTCGCAGTCAATCGAAGTGACAGCGGTCACGTCAATAACGGCGACGTAACAAAACATGGCTTACTTCAAGTCCTCAAAGAAGTGCCTGGCCAGGGTGTGTGCCGCACGAACCGGCGCGGATACCTGGCGGCAGGTGGGCAGAGGGCGGCTGAGCAGCGTCGATGTCCCCGTACCGCCGGATACTGCGGATGGCGCACCTCGACGACACCCCCACCCCGCCGGAGCCTGGTCTGGTCCGATTCCGAGGCGGTCGCCTACCCGGTGCGCCGGGCGCCGGCGCTGGTCGGCCGGATCCGCGCGCTGCACGGCAGCCACCCGGCCGGACGTCCGGCTTGCCGAGGATCACATAGGAAACCAGAGACGCTGCTTGGTGGAACGCCAGCGCTGCGCTCGGGGCACCTGATCAGGCAGGCGTTGGCACAGGGCGGAGAGCGACCGCATCACGCGCGTCGCCACTGACGCGCAGGCGATGCCGACGGCGAGTGAGGCGATCAGTGCCAACAGGGGAGAGTGCTCCTCGACGCGTGGGTAGATCTGCCAGTGGGTGAGGTAGATGTACAGGGAGCTGCTGGCGAGCACCCCGGCGAGGCGGTTGAGTGCGGCAAGGCTCGGCACAGTCGGTACCCATACCAGCAACGACAATCCGCCGATGATGACCGCCTCCCGTTCGGGCTGGCCGAAGAAGCCCGGGACGGTTGCCACGATTGCGACGGTCACGCACAGTCGCTGCCATACGGTGTGCGCCTTGGCCGCGGACCAGCCGAGCGCGAAGAGCCAGAAGACCACGACGGCTGATGAGCTGGGGACGTGGGCGCGGAGACGGAGCAGGTCGTAGCGGGTGAGCAGCCCAAGGGTCATGAGAGCTACGGGTAGCCCGAACGGGAAACGTCGCTCCACCCGGTCCACGAGGGGTACCGCCATGACGCCGGCCAGGGCGAGCAGGATGTAGATGAGCGCCTCGATAAACCAGAAGTGCCATTCCGAGCGGCCGTCGTCGGGACCGAGGATGCTGTTGAGCAGGAAGACGTTCGTCAGTCGATAGTCGTCGGTGAGCAGAAGCGCTACGGCGATCCAGGTCATGGTCGGCAGCGCGACCCGGGCGATGCTGCCGCAGAGGCGTCGGGCGCGTTCCCGGCGGTCGGCGCCGGTGAGGTGGAAGCGCGCGAAGTTGAATCCGGCGAGCCCCAGCAGCACGTGGGCACCGCCCTTGACAGTGAAGAGCGGGATGTGCGAGCCCACGATGGCGACGATCGCCAGGGCGCGCAGCGCCACGCTGGTCTCCAGCGCCCGCCGTCGGGTGCGGGCTGGTTGCGCGGGCGGGTGGAGGTCGCGGATCGGCAGCGTGTGCCAACCCGCCGGCAGATGGCCGAGCGCCTGTTCGAGCCGCAGCGACATCTCGACGTAGGACAGCGAGTCCCCGCCGAGGCTTACGAAGCTGCTGTCCTCCGTGACGTCGGCCCGGTCGAGGATCTCGGCGTAGAGCTGGCACAGGTCGACCGGTGCCGCGGCCGGCGGCGGCACGCTGGCCGCGTCGGTGGGGACCGCTCGTGCGCCGTCGGTGGCAAGCGCAATTACCCGTACGGCGCCGTAGTCCGGCTTGCCCGTCACGAGCCGGGGAAGTTCGGTGAGGAAGCACACGCGGATCGCCCGTGGCGGGATCGCGCACTCCCGCGCCACCAGCCGCCGGATGTGTGCCGCGTCGCCGTCGCCCTGCACTGCGACGATCAGTTCGCCGTCGGCACCGACGCAGCATGAGTGCAGGCCGTGCCGATCGAGCAGCGCCTCGATACGCTGCGGGTCGATCCGCAGACCCAGGATCTTCGCGAAGCGACTCCTGCGGCCGATCACCTCGTACAACCCGTCGGCCGTACGCCGGGCGACATCCCCGGTGTGCAGCTCGTCAACGGTGCGGCCCAGGCGCAGGTCCGACGGGCTCTCGGCGTAGCCCAGCATCACGTTGGGCCCGGTATACACGAGTTCGCCGGTGTCCGGGCCCGGGTGCTCGGGGAGCGCCTCGAGGCGGAAGGACCCGCCCGGGATCGGGACGCCGATCGTCTGCGAATGAGCCGGCGCGAGACTCGGCGGCAGATACGCCATCCGGGCCGTCGCCTCGGTTTGGCCGTACATCACGAACAGTTCCCAGCCGTTGCGCTGTCCGAGCGCCGCGTAGTGCGTGACACGCTCCGGCGCGAGCCGACCCCCGGCCTGGGTGACGTAGCGCAGGTGAGGCAGGCGCATGGTGGCGAAACCGATCCGGTCGAGCAGTTCGAAGGTGTACGGCACGCCAGCGAAGGTGGTGCCGCGACTTTCGTGGAACAGATCCCAGAAGCAGGAATCAGCGACCGAGAGGTCGGTGAGGATCAACCCGGCGCCGCGCACGAGATGGCTGTTGATTACGGAAAGGCCGTAGCAGTAGTGCATGGGCAGCGTCGTGGCGGCGCGGTCGCCGACGCGGATGTCGAGGTATTCGGCGATGGACTCCGCGTTCTTCTGCAGGTTCTCGTGCGACAGCCGTACGAGCTTCGGCGAACCTGTTGATCCGGAGGTGCTGAGCAGCAGCGCGAGGTCGGGGTGCAGGGTGTGCCTCGAAACAGCACGCCGCTCGTCGAGCAGCCACTGTCTCCCGGACGGCCGTGCGACGACATCCGGGTCGTACGCCGCGACCAGGGATTCGATGGCGTCTGGGTGGTCGCCGGGGATCAGCAGGACTGGGTGACCGGCCGCGAGTGCCGCGAGGTAGATGACGACGGACTCTACGGTGTTGGCACCGGCGAGCAGCACCAGCCGTCGTTCCCGCCCGAGTCGGGTGGCGGTCAACTCCACCCGCGCGGCCAGCTCGCGGTAGGACATCTCACCATCAGGGGTGATCAGCGCGGTCCGGTCGCCATATGCGGCCAGGTCACGGGCGAAGGGAACCGCCCTGGTGTGGGAGAGAAGGTCGAAGGGGGGTGTCACGGGGAGTATCTTAAGGCAAGCCTTACCTAACTATTTCGCCGCCTACCTCGAAGACGAGATCAGGTTGGTTGCTCGCTGGTACTGATCAAAGGAAGAAGTCGCGAGCCCACTGCCCGCGTTGCCGGGGCTAACCGACCGCGCTGGGCTCGATGCCGACGGGCTCGGCCGCGCCGACGGTGGATTGCGGATAGGCGGGGACCGTCCCGCGTACCCGCACCGTCACGGGGTTACCCACCGCTGGCAGTTCGGTGCTGGTCAGTCGGGTAGTGATCTGACCGCCATTGGCAAGCGTGAGGGTCGCGGCCGCGTCGTGGCCGTAGAACCGGACCTCGGCGACGGTGGCTCGGATGCCGCCCAGGTGTGGCTCGACGAGCTGTACCTGCTCCGGCCGGATCACCACCTGCGCGGCTCCGTCGGCGCAGTCGGGGTTTACCGGGAGCTCGCCAAGCGCGCAGGTGGCCACCCCGTCCCGAACGCTCGACGGCAGCACCATGGCCTCGCCGACGAACGATGCCACCGCGGCATCGGCCGGGGTGTGGTAGAGCTGGCTCGGGCTGCCGATCTGCGCGAGCCGACCGCTGCGCATGACGGCCACCTGGCTGGCCAGCGATAGTGCCTCGGCCTGGTCGTGGGTGACCAGGATGGCCGTGCTGCCGGCGGCGGCCAGCGCCTCGGCGACAGCCCGCCGCGTCTCGTCCCGCAGGCCCGCGTCCAGCGACGAGAACGGCTCGTCCAGCAGGACGACGGCCGGCCGGGGGGCTAGCGCCCGGGCCAGGGCGACCCGCTGCTGCTGGCCGCCGGAGAGCTCGTGCGGCTGGCGCCGGGCCAGGCCGGCGTCCAGCCCGACGAGTTCGAGCAGTTCCGCCACCCGGTGCCCGGCCCGGCGTTCGACCCGAGGTAGGCCGAAGGTGATGTTGGCGGCGACGTCCAGGTGGGGGAAGAGGGCACCCTCCTGGGCGACGTACCCGACGCCGCGGCGGTCCGGGGGGACCCACTGCCCGCCGCCGGCGACTGTGTTCTCGCCGATGACGATCTCGCCGGTGTCCGGGCGATCGAAACCGGCGATCATGCGCAGCAGGGTTGTCTTCCCGCAGCCGGACGGACCGAGGATCGCGGTCAACGTGCCGGACGGCACGCTGACATCGATTCCGCGCAGGACGTCTACGGTGCCGTACGCCTTGGTCACTGCCTGCACGGTCAGTTCCGTCATCGGGGTGTCACCTTCTTCGAAAACCGGGTCAGCAGGTACGACGCCGGTATCGAGATCCCCACCATGAGAGCGGCGTACGGGGCGGCGGCGCCGTAGGCGATGCTGTCGCTGTTGCTCCAGAACTGGGTCGCCAGGGTAGTGGTGCCGATCGGCGCCAGCAGCAGCGTGGCGGTCAGCTCGGTCACCACGGCCAGGAAGACCAGCGCGGCGCCCGCACCGAGGCCGGGGGCGACCAGCGGCAGGGTCACCCGCCGCAGCACGCCCAGCCGACCGGTGCCCAGTGACCGCGCGGCGTCGTCCAGGCTGGGCGGCGCCTGCACCAGAGCAGACTGGACGCTCACCATCGACAGCGGCAGGAACAGCACGGCGTAGGCCACGATCAGCAGGGTCGTCGTCTGGTAGATGGGCTGGGCGTACCGGATGGAGATCGTTACCAGGGCCAGGGCCACGACGATGCCCGGAAGGGCATGACCGAAGTAGGTGCTCCGCTCGACGACCGTACTGAACCGGGAGCGGTGACGTACGGCGAGCCAGGCCACCGGGATGGCCAGCAGAGTGGTCACGACGGCGCCCGCGGCGCCCAGCCCGACGGAGGTGAGCGCGGCGGTGGCCAGCTCGCCGAGCGGGAACGTGGTCGAGCTACCGATGGCGAGCCAGTAGAGCAGGCTGCCGAGCGGCACGCCGAGGGCAAGAGCGGTCAGTCCGGCCACGCTTCCGAGGGCCAGCGGCGTGTACCGACCGAGCTGGACGCGGGCGGCTGGGCGGGCCGCGCCGGAGCCGAGCCGAGCGTACCGGTGGCGACCGCGCATCCACAGCTCGGCGAGCAGCAGGAGCAGGCAGAGCAGGACCAGGACGCTGGCCAGCATGGTGGCCGCCGGTCCGCCGAAGGTGGCCTGGTACTGCTCGTAAATGCCGGTGGTGAAGGTCGGGAAGCGGAGCATCTGCAGAGCGCCGAACTCGGCGAGCAGGTGCAGCCCGACGAGGAGCATCCCGCCGAGCATCGCCGGCCGTAGTTGGGGCACCACCACCCGGGCGAAGGTCCGCACCGGCCCGTGCCCGAGCGCCTGGGCGGACTCCTCCAGGGCCGGATCGAGGCCGTGCAACGTCGCCGCGACGGGCAGGTAGACGAGGGGGAAGTAGGACAGCGTCACCACCAGCACCGCTCCCGCGTACCCCTGGACGCTGGCGGTCAGCGACACCCAGCCAAAGCTGTTCACGAATGCCGGCACCGCGAGCGGCGCCGCCAACAGCACGTGCCACAGCCGGCGGCCGGGCAGGCTGGTCCGCTCGACCAGCCAGGCGGCGCCGGTGCCGACGACCGCACACAGCAGGGTGGTCGCGACGGTCAGCGTCACCGTGTTGCGCAGCAGCTCGCCGACCCGGGGCCGGAAGATCAGCCGGCGGGCCTCGTCGAATCCGACGCTGGCCGAGAACCAGGCCACGAAGAACAGCGGCACGAGCGCGAGCAGCGCGACGAGGAGCGAGAACGCGGCGACGCCGGTGGGGTAGGCGCGGGCCCGCGCCCCCCACCGGCGAATGGCGACGGCAGATGCTGTCATGCCGCCGGCCGGCTCACTGCCGTTCGTCGTGACGCGTATGTCACAGCAGGCCCTCTTGCTGCATCAGCTCGACCACCTGCGGCCCGTTGAGCTTCGCCGGGTCGATGGTCGGCGCGCCCAGTTCGCTGAGCGGCTTGAGCTTGGCGTTGGCCGGTACGCCGCTGGCGACCGGGTACTCCAGCGCGGTGCTGTCGGCCAACACCTGCTGGCCCCGCTTGCCGGTCAGGTACCTCACCAGCTGCTGCGCCTCGGCCTGGTGCTTGCTGGCCCTGGTGACGCCAGCACCGGACAGTGAGACGAACGCGCCGGGGTCCTGGTTGCCGAAGAACGGCAGCTCGGTGTTCTTGCTGTTGGCGCCAGCCTCGGCGCGGTCCTTGTACCAGTAGTAGTGGTAGATCACCCCGGCTGGAATCTCGCCAGCGTTGACCGCCTTGAGGATGGCCCCATTGCCCGGGTAGACCTTAGCGTTGCTCTGCAGGCCGTTCAGCCAGGCTGTACCCGCGTCGGTACCCTTCGCGGCCAACACGGCGCTGACGATCGCCTGGAAGTCCGCGCCGGCGGCGGCGACGCCGTACCGGCCCTTCCAGGCGAGATCCGCCAGGTCCATGATTGACTTCGGCAGCTGCGCGGCGGGCAACTGGCTCGGATTGTAGACCAGCACCGTGGCCCGGGCGGCGAAGCCGACCCAGGTCGAGTCGGACGGCCGGTAGCCGGCCGGGACCTGGTCGAGCGTCGCCTGGTCGACCTTGGCGAACCCGTTCTTGCTCGCGACCAGGCTCATCGCCGGGGAATTCTCCGTGATGAACACGTCGGCCGGCGACTTCGTGCCCTCCTGCACGAGCTGGTTAGCGAGTTCGAAGTCCTTGCCGGACCGGATGTTGACCTTGATGCCGGTCTCCTTGGTGAAGTCCGCCACCATCGCCTTCGCCAGATCCTCATGCTGTGCGTTGTAGAGCGTCAGCGTCTGCTTGCCACCCGGGGAATCACCGCCGGAAGCGCAGGCAGAGCTGAAGGCGAGCAGGGCGCCGGCGGCCACGGTGGCAGCGAGCACCCGTCTGGTACGAAGCATGGAACCTCCCGAGAATCTAGCTGAGGTTAGCCTAGGCTAACTTGATCTCCATGTCGGGGGTCAGCTCTTGATGAAGTCGGCGGCGTCCCCGCTACACCGCCCTCGGCCTGGTCGTGCTCCTCGCCCGTGCGGTCGTCACGAACCTGTTCGTGCTGCACGACTCACCGCTGAGCGCAGTGCTGCTGCTGGTGACGGCCGTGGCCGTCGCCGCGGTCCGGCGGCCCGGGCGCGGGGCGTCCCCCGCACGAGCGGTACGTGCGCGCCAGCGGCTCACGGCGACTCGACGACCTCCTGGCCCAGCGGCCAGAGCGCCGCGGGCACGAGCTTGAAGTTCGCCACGCCGAACGGGATCCCGATGATCGTGACGCAGAGGGCGAGGCCGGCGACGAGGTGGGAGAGAGCGAGCCACCAGCCCGCGAGCAGCACCCACAGCACGTTCGCGGCTCCGGAGGCGATCCCCGCACCCGGTCTGGGCACCAGGGTGCGGCCGAACGGCCACAGCGAGTACGCGGCGAGGCGGAGCGAGGCCACCCCGAACGGAATGGTGACCACCAGGGCGAAGCAGACCAGCGCGGCCAACCCGTAGCCGAGGGCGAGGACGATCCCGCCGCCGAAGATCAGCCACAACAGGTTCAGCACGAAGCGAATCACGTGCCCATCGTGGCAGCCCGCAGCCACATGGAGGAATGGCCGACGGTACGGGCCGGGGTCACACCAGCGCCGTCGCGGCGATCTCCTCGGCTGATCGGGTCGCGTCGACGGGCAGCAGTCCGCCCAGCATCCGGTGGCGGTCGAGTAGGGGCACCGCCGCAGCTCGGTAGGACCGCAGGTCGGCGTTGGCTGGTCACCCGGACCCGGCGCCGACCGGCTGCCGGTCCGGCGAGTCGCCGGCATTATCGCCCTGTGCCGGAAAAGTCACCAGCTCGCACGTTTGCCACCGATTGGCGCGGGTAGCTGCCGAGACGTCAGGCCGCGCCCGGGCCGTCCGAGGAAGGGGCAGAGCCCTGTTTCCCGCCATCGACCGTCCGGCCGGCGGGCCGACGCCCGCCACCCACCGGAGGCGCCACCGTGGTGCCGCTCGACCAGCCGGGCAACGGCCTCGACCTGCGGGCGGCCGAGGCGGAGACCTACCGGGTGGCGTGAGCCGACGGGGAGAGGAGCGGGGCGATGGACGCGACGACCGCGGCGCCGGTGTGGCGCACCAGCGCTCTCGCGCGGCTGGCCTGGGGCGCGACCCTGACCCTGGTGCCGCGCCGGGTTCTGGGCAAGTGGGGCCGTCCGAGCGGGCTCGCGGTGGCGACGCTGCGGGTGCTCGGCGTCCGACACCTGGCCCAGGCGGCGGTGACCCTGCGCCGGCCGACCCCGGCAGTGCTCACCGCCGGCGCCGCGGCGGACGTGCTGCACGCGGCGAGCGCGCTGGCGCTCGCCGCCGTCGACCGCCGGCAGCGTCGCATCGCCCTGCTCGACACGGCGATCGCCGGCGGCTGGACGGTGCTGGACCTCCGCGCGGCCCGCCATCCCGGGCGGTGGACCGTCCGGCGAGGGCGCCGCACCCCCGATCACTGGACGCGCGTGACGGGAGGGCGACGATGAGGGCGCGCGAGGTGCACCACCAGACCGGGCGGGTCCTCGTGGTGGTCTGCGACAAGGTGGAGGTCCGCCCAGCCAGGGGCGCACAGCCTGCCCTCCGGGCCGACCAGCGCGCCCCGGTTGCCCGACGCGCACACTCGCCCGGACGGTCCTGACTAGCACGGCCGGCTGGGGGTACTGCCGGAGAGGACGAACGAGACCGGGAGGGGTGACATGGGCCGGAAGCGGCAGGATATGCGGGTAGCGGTGATCACGGGGGCCAGCGCCGGGGTGGGGCGGGCCACCGCCCAGCTGCTCGCCCGGCGGGGCACCGCCATTGCCCTGCTGGCCCGCGGGCGTACGGGTCTCGACGCCGCCGCCGACGAGGTACGCGCGGCCGGCGGCCGGGCCCTCCCGGTCGAGGTGGACATGGCCGATTACGAGCAGGTGGCCGCCGCCGGGCAGCGCATCGAGGCCGAACTGGGACCGATCGACCTGTGGATCAACGACGCCTTCAGTTCGGTCTTCGCCCCGTTCCAGGAGATCCGGCCCGAGGAGTTCCGGCGGACGACGGAGGTCAGCTATCTCGGTTACGTGCACGGCACCCGGGTAGCGCTGTCGCACATGGCGCCGCGCGACCGGGGGACCATCGTGCAGGTCGGATCGGCCCTGGCGTACCGGGGCATTCCGCTGCAGGCCGCCTACTGCGGGGCGAAGCACGCCATCGTCGGGTTCACCGAGTCGTTACGCTGCGAGCTGCTGCACGACAAGAGCAACGTCAAGGTGACCATGGTGCACCTGCCCGCGGTCAACACCCCGCAGTTCGGCTGGCTGCTGTCCCGGCTGCCCCGGCACGCCCAGCCGGTACCGCCGATCTACGAGCCGATCGTCGCGGCCCGGGCGATCGTGGCCGCCGCCGACCGCCCAGGGCGGCGGGAGTACTGGGTCGGCGCGCCCACCGCGCTGACCATCCTCGGCAACCGGCTGATCCCCGGCCTGCTCGACCGGTACCTGGCCCGGACCGGGTACAACTCCCAGCAGACCTCCCAGCCGGCCGACCCGAACCAGCCGAGCAACCTGTGGCAACCGGCGGACGGCCCGGCCGGCCAGGATTTCGGGGCGCGGGGTGACTTCACCGACCGGGCGCACAGCCACAGCCCGCAGGCCTGGCTGTCCCGGCACCGTCTCGTCACGGCCGCAGGCCTGGCCGGCGCCGCGGTCGGCGCGGTGGCCTGGCGCCGGCACTGAGCCCGCCGACCGGGATGGGCCGGCACCCGAACGAACGTTAAGCTGGGCGGGTGGGAACAGACGAGCTGTACCCGGCCGACCGGCTGACCGCCGCGCAACGCGCCACCGCCGCCGCGGGGCTGGACGCGCTGCTGCTCACCCCCGGCTCCGACCTGCGGTACCTGACCGGGTACGACGCCCACGCGGGGGAGCGGCTGACCTGCCTGGTGCTGCCCGCCGAGGGTGAGCCGACGCTGATCGTGCCGGTTCTGGAACGCCCGGCCGCCGAGGCGTCCCCCGCCCCCGCCACCGGCGTACGCATCGTCGACCACGCCGACGGCACCGACCCGTACCCGCTGGTCCGCGCGGCGCTGCCCGGCCCGGTGACGGCCGTCGGGCTGGCCGACCGGATGTGGGCCGAGCAGGTCCTCGCGCTGCGCGCCACGCTGCCCGCCGCCGCCCAACGGCTCGCCGGCGAGGTGCTGCGCGAGCTGCGGATCCGCAAGTCGCCCGCCGAGGTGGCGGCCCTGGCCGAGGCCGGCGCGGCGATCGACGCGGTGCACACCCGGATGGGCGAGTGGCTGCGCCCCGGCCGGACCGAGGCCGAGGTGGCCACCGACATCGCCGCCGCGATCCGCGCCGCCGGTCACGTGACCGTCGACTTCGTCATCGTCGCCGCCGGGCCGAACGGCGCCAGCCCGCACCACGGCACCTCCGACCGGCCGATCGGCGCCGGCGAGCCGGTGGTGGTCGACATCGGCGGCACCATGCCGTCCGGCTACCGCTCCGACTGCACCCGCACGTACGTCGCAGGCGGCCCCGCCCCGACCGACTTCACCGACTACTACACGGTGCTGCACGAGGCGCAGCGCGCGGCGGTCGACGCCGTCCGCCCCGGGATGACCGCCGAGGCGGTCGACGCGGTGGCCCGCGACCTCATCGCCGCCGAGGGCTACGGCGGCGCCTTCCTGCACCGCACCGGCCACGGCATCGGCCTGGACGGGCACGAGGAGCCGTACGTGGTCTCCGGCAACGCCCGTCCGTTGGAGGCCGGCATGGCGTTCTCCATCGAACCCGGCATCTACCTGGCCGGGCGGCACGGCGCCCGGATCGAGGACATCGTCGTCTGCACAACGGACGGCGTGCAACGGCTCAACACCACCCCCACGGAGCTCATCGCGCTATGACTGTCGACCGGATCCTCCCCACCGACGAGGCCCACGACCTGCTGGACCTCGCCACCGAACTCGCCGACCGCGAGCTCGCGCCGAAGGCCGCCGGCTTCGAGGAGCGCGCCGAGTTTCCCCGCGAGGTGCTGCGCACCCTGGGCCGCGCCGGCCTGCTCGGCCTGCCGTACGCCGAGGAGCACGGCGGCGCCGCCCA
Source organism: Micromonospora sp. RTP1Z1 (assembly GCF_033804685.1). Lineage (NCBI taxonomy): Bacteria > Bacillati > Actinomycetota > Actinomycetes > Micromonosporales > Micromonosporaceae > Micromonospora > Micromonospora sp. RTP1Z1. The sequence continues at coordinate 1,138 of NZ_JAPFQV010000080.1, read as the reverse complement.
GCCGTACGAGGTCTACCTGCAGGTGCTGGAGATCCTGGCCAGCCGGTGGCTCGCCGTTGCCGAGGCGGTCAGCGTGCACACCCTGTCCTGCTACCCGGTGGCCCAGTTCGGCACCGACGAGCAGCGCAAGCTGCTGCCCGACATGATCGGCGGGGAGCTGCTCGGCGCGTACTGCCTCTCCGAGCCGCAGGGCGGCTCCGACGCCGCCGCCCTGACCACCAGGGCGGTCCGCGACGGCGACGCGTACGTCGTGACCGGCACCAAGGCGTGGATCACCCACGCCCGGGTCGCCGACTTCTACAACATCTTCTGCCGCACCGGCGGCCCCGGGCCGAAGGGCATCTCCTGCCTGCTGGCGGACCGGGCCACGCCCGGCATCCACCCGCAGGCCGCCGAGCGGACCATGGGGCTGCACTCCTCCCCGGTCGCCCAGATCGCCTTCGACGACGCCCGGGTGCCCGCCGACCGGCTGATCGGCGGCGAGGGAATGGGCTTCACCATCGCCATGTCCGCGCTGGACTCCGGCCGCCTGGGCATCGCCGCCTGCGCGGTGGGGCTGGCCCAGGCCGCCCTCGACTACGCGGTCGGGTACGCGCGGGAGCGGCAGCAGTTCGGCCGGGCGATCATCGACTTCCAGGGGCTCGGCTTCAGCCTCGCCGACGCGGCCACCCAGATCTCCGCGGCCCGGGCGCTGACCCTGGCCGCCGCCCGGCTGCGGGACGCCGACCGGCCGTACTCGATCGAGGCGGCGAAGGCGAAGCTCTTCGCCACCGACATGGCGATGCGGGTGACCACCGACGCGGTGCAGGTGCTCGGTGGGGCCGGCTACGTCGCCGACCACCCGGTCGAGCGGTACATGCGGGAGGCGAAGGTGCTGCAGATCGTGGAGGGCACCAACCAGATCCAGCGCCTGGTCATCTCCCGCGCGCTGGCGAAGGGCTGACCTGTCGCGGTGACGTTCCCCCGGATCACCGTCGACCCCACGTCATGGGTGGTGCGCCCTGCGTGCGGCAGTCCCGGATCCCGGTCGCCACCCTGCTGGCGATGATGGCCGAGGGCATGTCCGTCACGGACATCCTCACCGACCTGCCGTTCCTCGATGAGGAGGACATGGCGGAGGTGCTGAACTACGCGGCGG
>NZ_JAPFQV010000079.1:0-28301 GCF_033804685.1 Micromonospora sp. RTP1Z1 | reverse complement strand
GAACGGGATAGGTGGGGGAATGGGAAAGAGCCGGGCCCCGTGGGGCCCGGCTCTTTGCGCGTGTGACGGGGGTCAGCGGCCCCGGGTCTGGCGGAAGGCCCCGCGCGCGGGGCGCATGTTCTTGGGGATCGCGCCCTTGGGCATCTGCGGGCGGGCGGTGAGCGCCTTGAGCCGCTTGTCGAGGGCGTTGACGTCCTTGGGGGCCAGCGTGCGCGGCAGCCGCATCAGGGTCACCCGCAGCTTGCGGATCGGCAGCTCGCCCTCGCCCTGACCGATCACGTAGTCGTGCAGCGGGGCGGAGCCGATCACCTTGGCCAGCCGCCGCTTCTCCTGCCCGAGCAGGCTGCGGACCCGCTGCGGGTTCCCCTCGGCGAGCAGGATCACTCCCGGCCGGCCGATGACCAGGTGCACCATGTCCATCTGGGTGGTGGAGCTGACCGCCGGCGTCACCCGCCAGTCGCCGCGCATGCTCTCCATGATCTGCGCCGCCGCGCCGGGCTGCCCCTCGGCGGCGTTCATCATCGCCTTGTTGGACCGCAGGTTGAGCACGATCAGCACGGCGAGCAGGGCGAACAGGATGCCGATCGGCAGCCAGATCCAGCTCCAGAGGATGACCGCGACCACGGTGAGCGCGAGCGGGATCAGCACCGCCGCGGCGGTCAGCGGCGCGAACCACCGGTCCTGCTTGGCGGTGAACTTGAACACCATCCCGATCTGCTTCAGCCGCTGGCCGAACGAGACCTTCTCCTGGGGCTTTGCCATGCCCAAGAGTCTAGTGGTCGGCGCACGCCCCGTTGATCCGCGGCCGGCCCTCCGCCGTACCGGCTGAGTACCTTACGTCGCCACCCGGCCGCTGAGGCCCCCCGGTAAGGAGGGGGAGGGGGCAAAGATCAGGCGGCGGACCCATGCCCCGGGGCCACCTTCGCGCGGAAAGTCAATGTCGACAGCGAAACGACACCGCACGACAGGGGAACCGAGATGTTCGGCAACGACGCAAGCTTCCTGCTCACCATCCACCGCACGCACGCCTCCGAGCTGCAGGCCGACGCGGCCGCGGACCGGCTCGCCCGGTCGCTGCCCCGCCGCCACTCGCGCGGCTGGCTGAGCCGGCGGCAGCACGCCGGCCGCGTCACCGACACCCGCCGGTGACCGCCGTCACCGCGACGGCCGGGACCGCCGCCGGGACCGCCGCCGGGACCGCCGTCGGCCCGGCCGCCCCGGGGGCGGCCGGGCCGGGGCGGGCCGACGCCGACGGGGGGCCCGGAGACCGACCGGTCGGCGGGGCCGGGGGTGGCGGCCGTCATGGCATGCTCGACGGCGTGACCGCACGCGCCGCCAGCACCGTCCTCGTCGGCCGCCAGCCTGAGCTGGCGGCGCTGCGCGACGCGCTCGGCCGGGCCCGCGCCGGGGAACCCACCACCGTCCTGGTCGGCGGTGAGGCCGGCGTCGGCAAGACCCGGCTGCTGGAGGAGTTCGGCGGCCTAGCCACCGCCGCCGGGGCGCGCGTCCTGGTCGGCCAGTGCCTGGAGCTGGGTGAGGCCGGCCTGCCCTTCGCGCCGTTCGCCGCGGCGCTGCGGGAGGTGTTGCGCCGCGACGGTCCGGGCGTCTTCTCCGGGTACGAACCGGAGTTCGCCCGGCTGCTGCCGGAGCTGGCCCGGGTGCCGGCCGGGGTCGCCGCGCCGATCGGCCTGCCCGTCTCGGACACCCCGCGCGGCTACCTCTTCGACCTGGTGGCCGACCTCTTCCAGCGGCTCGCCGCCGGGCCGTCCCTGGTCCTGGTGATCGAGGACCTGCACTGGGCCGACCGGTCCACCCGGGACCTGATCGGCTTCCTGGTCCGGGCGGCCCGGACCGCGCGGCTCCTGCTGATCTGCACCTACCGCACCGACGAGCTGCACCGCGGCCACCCGCTGCGCCCCTTCCTCGCCGAGCTGGACCGCGCTCGCGGCGTCGAACGCGTCGAGGTGGGCCGGCTCGACCGGGACGGCACCGGCGCCATCCTCGCCGACCTGCTCGGCGCCGAACCAGCTCCCCGGGCCGTCGACGACGTGCACGACCGCACCCAGGGCAACCCCTTCTTCATCGAGGAACTGGCCGCCGCGGGCGATCCGGTGGGCTGTGCGGCGCTGCCGGAGACCCTGCGTGACCTGCTGCTCGCGCGGGTCGACCGGCTGCCCGAGCCGGCCCAGCGGGTGCTGCGGATCGCCGCGGCCGGCGGCACCCGCTTCGCCCACCAGCTCCTCGCCGAGGTGGCTGGCCTGCCCGAACCCGAGCTGGAGGACGCGCTGCGCGCCGCGGTGGCCGCCCAGCTCGTGGTGGCCGACCCCGACGGCGACTACGAGTTCCGCCACGCGCTGGTCCGCGAGGCCGTCCACGACGAGCTGCTCCCCGGCGAGCACGCCCGGCTGCACGCCCGCTACGCCGCCGCGATCGAGGCGCAGCCGCACCTGGTGGCCGCCGGTCGCGCCCCGGCCGAGATCGCCCACCACTGGTACGCCGCCCACGACCACCCCCGCGCCCTGCTCGCCGCCCGCGCCGCGGCCCGCGCCGCCGCCGACCGGTACGCGTACGCGGAGCAGAGCCGGCTGCTGGAACGGGTCCTGGAACTGTGGGAACTGGTGCCCGACGCCGCCGACCGGCTCGGCATGGACCACCTCCGCGTGCTCGAGGAGACCCTGGCCGCCGCCACCACCGCGGGCGACTACAACCGGGCGGCCACCCTCACCCGCGCCGCGTTGGCCGAGGTGGACACCGCCGCCGAGCCGCTGCGCGCCGCCCGCCTGCTCGACCAGCGGGGCCGGTTGCTGGCGCTGCTCGGCAAGAGCGACGGCACCGCCGAGCTGAGCGAGGCGTACCGGCTGGCAGCCGGGGTGCCGGAGGGTCCGGAGCGGGTCGGGCTGCTCGCCGACATCGCCGCCCACCTGGTGAAGATCGATCCGGCGCAGGCCGTCTCGGTGGCCGCCGAGGCGATGGCCGCGGCCGAGCAGATCGGCGTGGACGTCGCGCTGCTGCCCACCCGGATCGCCCTGCTCTGCCGCACCGACAAGGCCCCCGACCTGGGACTGGCCGAGCTGCGCCGGGCGGAGGCCGTGGCCCGGGCCACCGGCAACGCCCCGGTCCTGGTCAGCGCCCTGGTCCACCTCTCCGACGTGCTCTTCGAGCTGGGCCGCTACGAGGAGTCGGAGCAGACCGCGGCCGCCGGGGTGAGCGAGGCGCGCCGGGTCGGGATCAGCCGCTCCACCGGGGCGTACCTGCTGTCGAACCGGGCGGAGGCGCTGATCGCCCTGGGCCGCTGGGACGAGGCCGACGCGGCCTGCGCCGAGGCGGCCCGGATCGACCCGGCCGGCGTCTCCGGCCTGCACTGGCTCCAGCTCCGGGCCGGGCTGCGGCTGGCCCGGGCGCACCCGGCCGCGGACGAGCTGGTCGGCCGCGCGCTGGCCTTCCTCGCCCGGCCGTACCTCTGGCCCAACCACCGGCTGCCGCTGCACGAGCTGCGCGTCGAGGCCGCGCTCGCCGCGGACGACAAGCTGGCGGCGGTACGGGCGGCGCGTACCGCGCTGGCCGACGAGCGCCTGCCCGACCTGCCCCGGGAGGGGTGGCCGGTGCTGACCGCCGTCGCCCGCGCCGCCGCGCTGGCCGGAGACGCCGGCCTCGCCGCCGAGGTGTCCACGGTGGCCGCCGCGCTGCCCGCCCGCTACCCGGCGGAGCGGGCGAACGCCGCCCAGGTCACCGCGATCCTGGCGACCGGCGGCGCGGCGCTGCCGGCCTGGCGGGCGGCCGTCGAGGCGTGGCGGGCGGCGGTCGAGGCGTGGCGGGTGAACGGGCAGCCGTACCCGCTGGGTCGGGCGCTGCTCGGGATGGCCGAGGCGGCCGCCGCGGCGGGGGAGCGGGACGCCGTGGCCGCGGCGGTACGGGAGGCCGCCGACCTCGCCGCCCGGCTCGGCGCGACGCCGCTCGCCGAGCAGGCCGCCGTCCTGGCCCGCCGGGTCGGGCTGCGCGGGGGTGGCCGACCCGGCCCCGACCTGCTCACCAGCCGGGAGCAGGAGGTGCTGCGGCTGGTCGCCGAGGGGCACAGCAACAGCCGGATCGCCGAGCGGCTCTTCATCTCGCCGAAGACGGCCAGCGTGCACGTCTCCCGGATCATCGCCAAGCTGGACGTCACCAACCGGGTCGAGGCCGCCGCCATGGCACACCGCCTGGGCCTCCTGGACCGACCCACCGCGACCGTCCCGCCGCCCCGCGCCCGGTAGCCACCCGCAGCTGGTCAGCGGCGTGGGAGGTAGACCCGCCAGCCCTCGACCGTGACCAGGTCCAGCTCGCCCCGGTCCGGGCCGAGCCGCTCGTCGAGCCGGGCGGCCAGCGGCGAGCCGACCGGCGCGACCCAGGCCGCGCCGGGGTCGGCGTCCACCGCCCGCCGGTACGCGGGGTACCGGTCGAAGCCGGGTCGCAGCCCGTCGTCGACCACCGCGCAGACCACGTCCTCGCCGCTGGCGAAGGTGAGCCGGTTGCAGGTCCAGTAGCCGGCGCGCGCGTGCCGTACCCCCAGCTCGTCGAGGGTGTCGACCAGCGCGCGGTGCCGGTCGGCCTCGGCGTGGGTGGCCGGTACGGCGCCGACGGCGGCGGCCGTGGCCACGGCCGCCGTGCCGAGCATGGCGGCCAGCACGGCGCCCGCAGTGATCCGGGCCGCCCGGCGGTGGTCCCGCGTCGCGGCCCATAGCGGCCAGAGCAGGGCCGGCGCGGCGATGGCCAGGCAGGACAGGTAGCGGGCGCTCTCCACCGGGGTCCGCCCGGCCGCGCTGCTCACCACGTACACCCCGAGCACCGCCACCGCCCCGACGACCAGCGCCAACCGCACCGCCGCCCCGGCCGGCGCGGGCGTGCGAAGGGCACGCCAGGCGGAGAGCCCGGCGAGCAGCAGCAGGACGGGGAGCGCGAGCGCCCACCAGAGCTGCCAGGTGGCGCAGTGGCCCGGCGAACAGAAGCCCATGCCGAGCGGCGGGCCCAGCACCAGCCCGCCGTGCAGCCGCTCGCCCCAGCCGGCCGCCGCGCCCCCGCCGCTGGCGGCGAGGACGGCCGCGAGGGGGTCACGCCCGTGCCGGAGGCTGTCCAGGAGCATCGGCGCCGCGCCGAGCAGGATCGCCGCCACCGTCACGACGCCAGCCCGGCCGGCCAGCTCCCGCCGTCGCCAGGCCACGAGCACCGCGCCGGTGCCGCCGATGTACGGCAGCAGCAGCGGATCGACCCAGAGCATCAGCCCGGAGATCAGCCCCCACGCCGCCCAGCGGGGCAGCCGCGCGCCCGGCCGGCCGGCGCAGAGGTCCAGGGTGAGCAGGGCCAGCCCGACGCCGGCCGGGTTCAGTTCCGGGTAGCCGCCGCCGGCGATCAACTGGTTCTTGACGATCCGGTCGGAGCCGAGCGCGAGGAAGCCGACGACCAGCAGGGCGAACCAGCGATCCGCGCCGAGTCGCCGGGTCAGCCGCCAGGCCAGGAGGAGGAAGAGCGCGTAGAGCGCCAGGGTGGGCAGCCGCAGCGCGAGCACCGACGGCCCGGTCAGCGCGACCAGCGGTGCGGCCAGGTACGCCTCCAGCGTGCCCATGTACGCCTGCCCGTAGAACCAGACCGGGAAGTCCTGGCCGCGGGCGATGTGCAGGGCGGCGAGCCCCATCGTGGCCTCGTCGCTGTTGGTCGGCGGCGCGTCGGCCAGCAGCAGGGCGAGCCGGTAGCCGACCCCGGCGACGCCGACGAGTAGGGCGAGCAGCACCGGCAGCCGGGGCGTACGCGGGCGGACTGCGCCGCGCGGCTCCTGGCGTACCCCGGCGGTCATGCCTGCGATCATGGCATCCGGACACCGGCGGACGGCCGGTGACGCGGCATCTCCCCGGCCTCAGCCGGCGGCGACGATCCCCTCGCGGGCCTCCAGGGCCTGCTTGTAGAGGCGCCCGGCCCGGTACGACGAGCGGACCAGCGGCCCGCTCATCACGCCGGCGAAGCCGATCTCCTCGGCCTCCTCGCGCAGCTCGACGAACTCCTCCGGCTTGACCCAGCGGGTCACCGGGTGGTGCCGGGGGGACGGGCGCAGGTACTGCGTGATGGTGATCAGCTCGCAGCCGGCGTCGTGCAGGTCGCGCAGCGCCTGGGACACCTCGGCCCGCTCCTCGCCCATGCCCAGGATCAGGTTGCTCTTGGTGACCAGGCCGTCGGCGCGGGCCTGCCGGATCACGTCGAGGGACCGGTCGTAGCGGAACGCCGGCCGGATCCGCTTGAAGATCCGCGGCACGGTCTCGACGTTGTGCGCCAGCACCTCGGGCCGGGAGCTGAACACCTCGGCGAGCTGCTCGGGGACCGCGTTGAAGTCGGGGATCAGCAACTCGACGCCGCAGCCGGACTGCAGGGCGTGGATCTGCCGGACCGTCTCGGCGTAGAGCCAGGCGCCGCCGTCGGGCAGGTCGTCCCGGGCGACGCCGGTGATGGTGGCGTAGCGCAACCCCATCGCGGCGACCGACTCGGCGACCCGGCGCGGCTCGTCGGCGTCGAACTCGGCCGGCTTGCCGGTGTCGATCTGGCAGAAGTCGCAGCGCCGGGTGCACTGGTCGCCACCGATGAGGAAGGTGGCCTCGCGGTCCTCCCAGCACTCGTAGATGTTGGGGCAGCCGGCCTCCTGGCAGACGGTGTGCAGCCCTTCGCGCGAGACGAGCCCGCGCAGCTGGGTGTACTCCGGCCCCATCTTGGCCTTGACCTTGATCCATGGTGGCTTGCGCTCGATCGGCGTCTCAGCGTTGCGTGCCTCGATCCGCAGCATCCGCCGCCCCTCGGGGGCGACCGTCGCGGTGCGCGCAGCCTGCTCAGTCGTCGGCGTGGAGTGCTCGATCGTCACAAAACCGAGCCTACGCCCGACGGTGGCGGTCGATGAGCGTCGGGCGACCGGCGTCACGCCGCAGACGTTGTGACACCGGACACCGCGGGGCGAAAATAGGTCGTCACACCGGCCCGGTCGGCGTGCTAGCGTCCCCGGCAGAGCTGTGACGGAGTCGAGTAGCGCCCCGATCCGCCAGTGCAGAGAGCCGCCGGTTGCTGGGAGGCGGTCTGGCGCCGGCGCGTGAAGACCCTCCCGAGCTGCGGGAAGAACGGCGTCCGCGCCCAGTAGAGCCCGCCCGGCTGGCCCCGGTGAAAAGGCGACGAACGAGGCTCCCGCTCCGGCGGGGGCGAAGGTGTGGTGGCACCGCGAGGACCCGCTCGCCCACACCTCCCGGGATCGCGTTGCGATCGACCGAGGAGGTAACCGCCGTGCAACGCATCCTTTCCACCCAGCTCCTCACCCATGTCGGCGAGACCGTCCGGATCGCCGGCTGGGTGCACCGCCGCCGGCTGCTCAAGTCGGTGGCCTTCCTGATCGTGCGGGACGCCACCGGCCTGGCCCAGGTGGTGGTCACCGACCCGGCCGCCCGCGCCGAGCTGGAGAAACTCACCGAGGAGACCGTGGTCGAGGTGGTCGGCACGGCCACCGCGAACGGCACGGCCCCCGCCGGGGTCGAGCTGACCGACCCGACGGTACGACCGCTCGGGCCGCCCGCCGTCCCGCCGCCGTTCGACCTGTACCGGCCGGCGCTCACCGCCACCCTGCCCACCCAGCTGGACAACGCCCCGACCGCGCTGCGCCACCCGACCCGTTCGGCGGCGCTGCGGATCTCGGCGGCGGCGGTCGCCGGCTTCCGGGCCGCGCTGGACGCCCGCGACTTCGTGGAGATCCACACCCCGAAGGTGGTGGCCTCGTCCACCGAGAGCGGGGCGAACGTCTTCGCGCTGGACTGGTTCGGCCGGCCCGCGTACCTGGCCCAGTCGCCGCAGTTCTACAAGCAGCTCATGGTCGGCGTCTTCGAGCGGGTCTACGAGGTCGGGCCGGTGTTCCGGGCCGAGCCGCACGACACCGTCCGGCACCTGGCCCAGTACACCTCGCTCGACGTGGAGCTGGGCTTCGTCGCCGACCACCGGGACGTGATGCGGGTGCTGCGGGACACCCTGGCCGGGATGCTCGCCGCGGTGACCGGGCGGGCCGGCGGCGCGCTGGCCACCCTGGGGATCGAAGCGCCGGAGGTGCCGGCGCAGATCCCCGCCGTGCACTTCACCGAGGCGCTGAAGATCGCCGGGGCGCCGGCCGACGAGCCGGACCTGGCCCCGGCCCACGAGCGGGCGCTGGGGGAGTGGGCCTTACGGGAGCACGGCTCCGACTTCCTGTTCGTCACCGGGTACCCGATGGCGAAGCGGCCCTTCTACACCCATCCCGACCCGGAGCGGCCCGCGTACTCCAACGGGTTCGACCTGCTCTTCCGCGGCCTGGAACTGGTCACCGGCGGGCAGCGGCTGCACCGGTACGACGACTACCTCGCCGCCCTCGCCGCGCGCGGCGAGCCGGTCGAGCCGTACGCCGGCTACCTGGACGCCTTCCGGCACGGCATGCCCCCGCACGGCGGCTTCGCCATCGGCCTGGAACGCTTCGTCGCCCGACTGACCGGCGCGGCCAACGTCCGGGAGGTCACCGCCTTCCCGCGCGACCTGCACCGGCTCACCCCGTAGCGGTACGCGTCGGCCCGGCGACGGCCGGGCCGACGCGGCCCACCGGTTTCCTACGGCGTGACCGGCAGGCGGCGCTTGTGGTCGGTCGCCCGGTAGCGGGCCACCAGCGCGTGCTCGACCTCCGCCGGGACCGGCCGGCCCTCCAGATAGTCGTCGATGTGCTCGTACGCCAGGCCGAGCGCGTCCTCGTCGAGCTTGCCCGGGTCGAGGCTCTCCAGGTCCGCGGTGGGCGCCTTGCCGACCAGTTCGGCGGGGGCGCCGAGCGCCGCGGCGATCGCGCGCACCCGCCGCTTGGTCAGCCCGGTCAGCGGTACGACGTCAGCCGCCCCGTCGCCGTGCTTGGTGAAGAAGCCGGTGACCGCCTCGGCCGCGTGGTCGGTGCCGACGACCAGCCCGTCCATCGCCCCGGCCACCGCGTACTGGGCGATCATGCGCTGACGGGCCTTGACGTTGCCGTGGACGAAGTCCTGCTGGGCGGCGTCCCGGAAGGTCAGCCCGCCCGCCACCAGCGCGTCCAGCGCGGCGTCGCCGGCCGGCTTGACGTCGACCGTCAGCACCCGGTCGGCCCGGATGAACTCCAGTGCGGCCTGGGCGTGGTGCTCGTCGGCCTGCACCCCGTACGGCAGCCGCATCGCGACGAAGGTCGCCGGGTGGCCGGTGTCGCGGGCCCGTTCGACCGCGAGCTGGCAGAGCCGACCGGCGGTGGTGGAGTCCACCCCGCCGCTGATGCCGAGGATCAGCGCCTTCAGCCCCGTGTCGACCAGGCGGTCGGCGAGGAAGACGACCCGGCGTTCGATCTCCCCTGCGGCGTCGAAGGTCGCCGCCACCTGGAGTTCGTCGGCGATCTGCTGCTGCATCGACAGCACGTCGGTCATCGGGGGTCCTTCCGTCGGCGCCTCGTCTCGACAGCAGCCAACCCTTCCCGGGGACGGGCGGTCAATCGGGTTGAGACCGAGTCCACACCTGCCTGCGCGGTCAGGCGGGGCCGAGGAGGTCCCACGGGTTGCCGGCGAGGTCGCGGAAGACCGCCACCCGGCCGTACGGCTCGGTGCGCGGGGGTGTGACGAACTCGACGTTGGCCTCCCGCATCCGGCGGTAGGTGGCCTCGAAGTCGTCGACCTGGAGGAAGAAGCCGACCCGGCCGGCCGTCTGGTCGCCGACCGCCGCCTCCTGCCGTTCGCCGTCGGCGCGGGCCAGCAACAGCCCCGTCCCCCCGCCCGGCGGGCGGACCACCACCCAGCGCTTCGGCCGCCCGTCGTTGGTGAGCGAGGGCTTGTCCTCGGCCAGCTCGAAGCCGAGCACTTCGGTGAAGAAGTCGATGGCCGGGTCGTAGTCGACGACGACGAGGGTGACGAGATCGATCCGCACCGCACGAGGGTACGCGGTCAGCCGGGCAGCTCGTCCCGTCGTCGGCGCAGGTGGTCGGCCTGCGGTCCGCTCATCCCGAGCGCCAGCGCCCGGTCGTACGCGGCCGCGGCCTCGGCCGGTTGGTCGAGGCGGCGCAGCAGCTCGGCCCGGGTGGCGTGCCACCACGGGTACCCGGCCAGCCCGTCGATCGTCTCGACCAAGGCGAGCCCGGCGGCGGGGCCGTCCCATTCGGCGACCGCCGCCGCCCGGTTCAGTCGGACCACCGGGGAGTCGTGCACGGCGAGCAGCACGTCGTACCAGGAGATCACCGCGTCCCACGGGGTCCGGTCGTACGCCGGCGCGAGCGCGTGGCAGGCGGCGATGGCAGCTTGGACGACGTACCGGTCGGGGTGGAGCGGGGTGCGGCGCAGCGCTCGGCCGACCAGCTCGACCCCCTCGGTGACCAGTGCCGGGTCCCAGCGCGAGCGGTCCTGCTCGGCCAGGAGCAGCAGCCGGCCGTCGGCGTCGGTGCGGGCGGCCCGGCGGGAGTCCTGGAGCAGTAGCAGGGCGAGCAGGCCGAGCACGGTGGCCTCGTCCGGCATCAGCTCGGCGAGCAACCGCGCCAGCCGGATCGCCTCACCGGTCAGGGCGGAGCGGAGCAGATCGTCGCCGGCCCCGGCCGCGTACCCCTCGTTGAAGATCAGGTAGACAGTGGCGGCGACCCCGCTCAACCGGGCGGGCAGCTCCTCGGCCGCGGGCACCCGGTAGGGGATCCGGGCCTGGGCGATCTTCTGCTTGGCCCGGGTGAGCCGTTTGGCCATGGTGGCCTCCGGCACCAGCAGGCCGCGCGCGACCTCGGCGGTGGAGAGCCCGGCGAGGGTACGCAGCGCGAGCGCCACCTGGACGTCCAGCGACAGCGCCGGGTGGCAGCAGGTGAAGATCAGCCGCAGCAGGTCGTCCCGGACCGACTCGAGATCCTCGGGGGCAGGGTCGAGCAGGGACACGGCCTCCACCTCCTTCCCGGCCCGGCGCGCCTCCCGGCGGATCAGGTCGACCGCGCGCCGCCGGGCCACCACCAGCAGCCAGGCGCGGGGATTTTCCGGTACGCCGTCGCGCGGCCAGGTCTCCAGGGCGCGCACCACCGCGTCCTGGGTGGCGTCCTCGGCGAGGTCGACGCTGCCGGTGACGCGGATCAGCGTGGCGAGGATCCGGGTCTGCTCCTCGCGGACCAGCCGCGCCAGGGCCGCCGCGGGCGGGCCGTCCCCGACCCGCGTCGCGTCACCGGCCAGCACCGACGTCACCTCAGAACTGGATGACCGGCCGGACCTCGACCGCGCCGGCCCAGGCCGCCGGAATCGTCGCGGCAACCTTGACCGCCTCGTCCAGGTCGGCGCACTCCAGCAGGTAGAAGCCGGTCAGCGCCTCCTTGGTCTCGGCGTACGGGCCGTCGCTGGTGAGGACCTCACCGCCTTTGCCGCCGGAGACGCGCACGGTGGTCGCGGTCGAGGTCGGGTAGAGCGCGTTGCCGCCCCGGAGCACCGCCGCCGCGGCAGCCCCGAACTCGTTGTACTCCTTCATCTCCTCGGCGTACTCCGGGCGCGTCCAGTCGACGTCGGCGGTGTAGGTCAGAGCGATGTAGGTGGGCATGGTCGCCTCCTGCGGTCCGTGGCCGGGCTTGGTCGCCGGCCTTCACCATAGGGACGATCGGCCCGGTGTCCCCCGGGACACCACGGCGGAACGAATTTCTAGACCTGCACGAGGGTGGGCAGGTGGCGCTCGACGACCGGGAGCACGTCGGCGACGGTGACCGGGCGGCCCAGCTCGGCGGTGAGCGAGGTGGTGCCCGCGTCCCGGATGCCGCACGGGACGATGCGGTCGTAGTAGGACAGGTCGCAGTCGCAGTTGATCGAGAAGCCGTGCTGGGTGACCCCCCGGGCCACCCGGATGCCGATGGCGGCGACCTTGCGGGCCGGGCCGCGGTCGTCCTCCGGCACCCAGACGCCGCTGCGTCCCTCGACCCGGCCGGCGGTCAGCCCGAACTCGGCGCAGACGTCGATCAGCAGCTGCTCGGTGCGGCGCACGTAGGCGACCACGTCCACCGGGTCGGGCAGCCGGACGATCGGGTAGCCGACGAGCTGCCCCGGCCCGTGCCAGGTGATCTTGCCGCCGCGGTCCACGTCGACCACCGGGGTGCCGTCCATCGGGCGGTCCCACGGCTCGGTGCGCTTGCCGGCGGTGTAGACGCTGGGGTGCTCCAGCAGGAGCACGGTGTCGCCCTGTTCGCCGGCCACCACGGCCTCGTGCAGCCGGCGCTGCTCGTCCCACGCGGCCTGGTAGTCGAGGAGCCCGGCCCGAACAGGGGTCACACCGGAAGTCGTCACGCTCACCCACTCACCCTAGCCCCGCCGACCGTCGGTGGGCCGCGTGAGCCTCGTCGCGTCAGGGCGGGGGGACCTTCCAGAGCCAGACGTCGTCGACGCGTTGCGGGGGGCCGAGGAGGGCGGTGGCGGTGCGGCGGAGGGCGTCCTCGTCGATGTCGTACTTGGCGCCGTGCACCCGGTCGGGCAGGACCACCGCCTCGACGTGCCAGTAGTGCAGGTCGGCCAGGGACTGCCGGATGCTGCCGACGGTGATGATCGGCGCCAGGCCGGTCCGCCCGGCCTGGTCCATCAGCGAGTCGAAGGTGCGCGGCACCGGCCCGATCCGGCCCCGGCCGTCCGGGCCGCCGGGGCCGAGGAAGAAGCCCGCCGGGATGCGGAACTCACCCTGCCGGTGGGCCAGCGCGTACGCCTGCCAGCGCTGGCCGTCCGGCGTGACGTCGACGGTCAGCGGCAGCGGGGTCAGCACCCCGCCGGGGGAGACGTGCTGCTTCCAGGTGCCGGCGGTGATGAACGCCGGGATCGGCTCGCGGACGCTGGTCAGCAGCGGGGTGGGCAGCAGCGGCAGCAGCGCTGCGGCGAAGCCGAGCGCCCAGGCCAGCTCGGTGGAGCGGTGCCGGGGCGGCCGGGCCCGGAGCTGGTCGATCGCGTACCCCAGCAGCAGCCCGATCACCGGCGCCACGACCAGCGCCAGCCGGGAGGGTAGCGCCGCGTTGACCACCGGCAGGTTGTCCAGCACCCCGAACGGCAGCAGCTGGTCGGTGCGCCGGCCGTTCCACTTGGCCGTCGGCCCCCAGGACAGCACCGCGAAGACGATCGCGGTGACGGCCAGCGCCCAGAGGGTGGCCCGGAACGCCCGGTCGGCGCGCCGCCACAGCAGCCCGAAGCAGGCGACGGCGAGCAGCAGCAGCGGGATTCCGAAGAAGGAGTTCTCCTCGGTCGGGTTCGGCGCCAGCGAGGTGCCCAGCCCGGCCCAGCCCGCGAGGGACCGGCGCGGGAACGACCCGTAGGCGGCGATGTCCTCGGAGTGGATGAGCGGGTCGAAGCCGGTGCCGTGGAAGCGCTGCGGCCCGGCGAAGTGCAGCCAGAGCGGGTACGCCAGCAGCACCCCGGCGACCAGCGCGGTCACCCCGAGCCCGCGCAGGAAGGCGGGCAGGGCGGCGCGGACCTCGGCCCGCCGGGACGGCTGCATCGCCCAGAGGGCGAGGAACAGGGCGAGCGCGAGGGCGGTGAAGAAGAGCCCCTCGGCGGCGATCGAGAAGGCGACCGCCACCAGCACGCCGAGCAGCACCCCGCCGCGTACCGCGTTGCCCGGGCGGCGCAGCGCGAACACGCCCCAGATCAGCAGCGGCACCAGCCAGCCGGCGGTCCAGTTCAGGTGGGCGTTGGCGTGCGACACCATGGCCGGGCAGAAGCCGATGAACAGCGCCCCGACCGCGGCGGCCAGCCGGCTGCGCACCAGGTGCCGGCTGAGCAGCCAGTACCAGGCCAGCGCGGTGGCGGCCAGGTTGAGGGTGAGGATCACCAGGAACGTCGCGGGCGGCCCGATCAGGTACGTCAGCGGGGCGAAGATCCAGGCGTACGCGGTGATCGAGGTGTTGACCGCGAGGTTCACCCCGTCCGGGACGTTGATCAGGTGGGTGAAGAGCGGGTTCTCCCCGTGGGTGAGCGAGTGCCCGCCGAAGGCCAGCAGCCACTCGAAGAGGGCCTGGTCGCTGGAGTTGACCGTGATCGTCCGGGTGTTCGGGTCCCGCCACATGCCGCTGGTCACCCAGAGCGCCAGGGCCAGCGCGGCCAGCACGACGATCAGGTCGGCCCGGCGGTCCCGGGTGACGGGCGCGGAGCCGGGCGACGGGTCGGTGGCCAGGGACGGGGAGGTCGGCACGCAGCGGACGTTACCAACCTGACCTGCACCCGCCGGTCAGACACGAAACCTCACTTCGCCACGTCCGCTCCGGCCATATCCCGGCATCGACAAATGTGGTTGCCTCGGCCATGTTGGCGAGGTGAAACAAGGACGTAACGTCTCGGCAACGCGGGGGTGACCCAGTTCACAATCCGCATCCAGGAGGTCGCCGTGCGCCGCTCCTCATCCCTCCGCACCCGGCTCGCCGGCGCGGCCGCCGCGGTCGTGCTGGCCGCGGCCGCCGCGCTCGCCGCCGCCGTGCCCGCCCAGGCCGCCACGCTCACCCAGGTGACCGGCTTCGGCTCCAACCCCGGCAACCTGAGCATGTACGCCTACCGTCCGGACGGCCTGCCGGCGAACGCGCCGGCCGTCGTCTTGCTGCACGGCTGCACTCAGAACGCCTCCGGCTACTTCACCAACTCCGGCTGGCAGAAGTACGCCGACCTGTGGAAGTTCGCCCTGATCGTGGCGCAGCAGTCGTCGGCCAACCAGTCGTTGAGCTGCTTCAACTGGTACACCGAGGGGGACATCAACCGGGGCCAGGGCGAGGCGCTGTCGATCAAGCAGATGGTCGACTACGCGAAGTCCACGTACGGGCTGGACGGCAACCGGATCTACGTCAGCGGGCTCTCCGCCGGGGGCGCCATGACCTCGGTCATGCTCGCCACCTACCCCGACGTCTTCGCCGCCGGCTCGGTCATCGCCGGGCTGCCGTACCGCTGCTCGCCGCCGGCGTCGACTAGCACCTGCCAGTACAGCGGGGTGGACAAGACCCCGGCGGCCTGGGGTGACCTGGTCCGCGCCGCCTACTCCGGTTACACCGGCCGCCGCCCCCGGGTGTCCATCTGGCACGGCACCTCGGACACCACCGTCGTGCCGATGAACGCCACCGAGTCCCGCGACCAGTGGACCAACGTGCTCGGCGTCTCGCAGACCCCGACCAGCACCGCGTCGCTGCCCGCCGGCACCAGCCTCGAGGTGTACGGCAACGACGCGGTCCGCCTTTACCGGGTCTCCGGGATGGGGCACGGCACGCCGGTCGACCCGGGCTCGGCGACCGACCAATGCGGCACCGCCACGTCGTACTTCCTGGACACCATCTGCTCGACGTACCGGGACGCGCTCTTCTTCGGCCTCGACGGCGGGGTCACGCCCAGCCCGACGGCCACCGCCAGCCCCAGCCCCACGGCGTCCCCGACCCCGACGGCCTCCCCGGTCTGCGTCACCGCCAGCAACTACGCCCACGTGACCGCCGGCCGCGCCTACCAGTCCGGCGGCTACGCCTACGCCCTCGGCAGCAACCAGAACATGGGCCTGTACAACACCTTCTACACCAGCACCCTCAAGCAGACCGGCCCCAGCTACTGGGTCATCGGCTGCTGATTGCGCTCACTCCGTCAGCGCGGCGTGCAGGGCGGAGGGGAGGTCGGGGTGGCGGTACTTGAAGCCGGCCTTGGTGAGGACGCCGGGGAGGACGCGGGTGCTGGCGAGGATGTCCTGGGCGAAGCCGCCGAGGGCCACCTTCAGGGCCAGCGCCGGGATCGGGATGATCGCCGGGCGGTGCAGCTGGCGGGCCAACTCCCTGGTGAAGTCCGCGTTGGTGGCCGGGTCCGGGCCGACCCCGTTGACCGGGCCGGCGAGGTCGTCCCGGTCCAGCAGGAACGCCGCCGCGCCCAGCCAGTCGCGCAGCGAGATCCAGGACCACCACTGCCGACCGCTGCCCAGCCGCCCGCCGAGGCCCAGCCTGATCGGGAGCAGCTGCGGCTGGAGCATCCCGCCGTCGCGGTGCAGCGGCAGCCCGGTGCGCAGCCGCACCACGCGTACGCCGGCATCCTCGGCCGGCCGGGTCGCGGCCTCCCAGACCCGGCAGACGTCGGCCAGGAAGCCCTCGCCCGCCGGGGCGTCCTCCTCGACCGTCCGGTCGCCGGTGTCGCCGTACCAGCCGACGGCGGAGGCGTTGAGCAGCACCGAGGGTCGGTCCGCGGCCGACAGCCCGGCGATGGTGATGGCCAGCGTCGTGGTGGTGTCCACCCGGCTGGACCGGATCAGGTTCTTGTAGTCGTCGGTCCAGCGCTTGTCGCCGACCCCGGCGCCGGCCAGGTTGACCACCGCGTCGGCCTCGGCGACCACCGCCGGGTCGAGCTGCGCGGCGGACGGGCTCCACTGCCGCTCGTCAGGGGCGCGCGCCGGCCGACGGACCAGTCGGGTGACCTGGTGCCCGTCCGAGGTGAGCCGGTCGACCAGCCGGGTGCCGAGGAAGCCGGACGAGCCGGCCATGAGGATCCGCATGACCATATCTTCGAATACGGAGCCCGTCCTGGATGCGTTGCGTCGAAACCAGCCGTGGCGGCTTTCGCCGCCGACCGGCCCGGGAGGACATGCCTGCTCGTGCGCTACGAAGCTGATGACGTGGATGAATCAGCCCGTCACTCGCCGGTCTGGCCGTCGATCGCCTCGCGGATGATGTCGGCGTGGCCCAGATGGCGGGCGTACTCGTCGATCATGTGGGTGAGCACCCAGCGCAGCGAGCGTTCCAGCCCGGTGTCGGGGGACCGGCCGACGGCGTCCAGCGGGCGGGCGGCGGCGATCCGTCGGGAGGCCTGGACCTCCGCCCGCCAGATCGCGAAGGTCTCCGCGCCGGTGGCTCGCTCGACGTCGTTGAAGTCCTCGTCCCGGTCGTCGGTGCGGGTGAACACGCTGCCCGGGAAGTTCCCGTCGATCACCGCCTGGAAGTACCACCGCTCGACCGTGGCCAGGTGCCGGACCAGGCCGAGCAGGGAGACGTTGGACGACGGCACCGCCCGCCGGCGAAGCTGCTCGTCGGTCAGCCCGGCGCACTTCCGCACCAGCGCCTGGCGTTGGTAGTCGAGGAAGGCGTCCAGCAGGGTGCGCTCGTCCGCGGTCGGCGGCAGCTCGAAACGTCCATCGATCACCTGTCGGATCGTACGTTCGTTCGAAAAGGTTCGCTGCCCCTGACTGGCGGGCCTTCCTAGCTCGGGCGGCGTACCGCTCGCACCGTCAGGAGGTCGTTCAGCCCGGCGAAGTCGACGGGTCCTGGTTCATCGCGGCGTCGAGGTCGCCGCGGAATCGAGACTCGTCGAGTACGGGCGACGTCGCGAAGGCCGCCATGACCTCAGCCCGGGGGACGAACGTACGCCGCCGGATCGGGATCAGCCGGCCGATGGGGGTGCCGTTGTGGGTGATCGTGAAGGATTCCCCGCGTTCGACTCCACGCATGATCGCACCAGAGTCGTTTCGCAGTTCACGCTGCGTGATCTCGCGGGGAGCATGCTCGGCCACAGCGGCAGTCTACCGTTTGGTGCTACAAGGTGCGCTCGTCGACGATCCCGCTATGCCACCTCGGGCACGGGCGCGGCGGTGGCGCGGACGGAGTTGAGGATCGAGACGATGCGGTCGATGTCGTCGGACGGGAAGAGTCCGTCCGGCCCGTGCGGGGCGATCTCGGTGAACGGCGACTCGTAGAGCCGGTCCACCTCCATCGCCCCGTTCGGGGTCGCGGCCCGTCTGGTCGGGATTGGTGCCACCGTCGTAGCCGTCAAGCGTCCCCGTTGAGACTCGGCCGGCGGGGGATCGCCCAGCCGAGGAAGCGTTCGAAGAGCTGTCCCGGCTCGGGCCCGGCGTGCGGGTGCAGGGTGTGCAGGTGGCCGGCGGCGTCGTGCAGCATCCCGCCCAGGTAGATCAGCAGCGTCACCCGGTCGTCGGCGTACTCGCGGAGCAGGGTGAGGCGGGCGGTCGCGCATGGCCAGGGGGCGGCGCAGGCCCGGCAGAGCCAGAGCGGCCGGAGGGCGGTGTGCGGCGGCCTGCTCACCAGCGACCGCCGTTGGCCCGCCAGGCCTGCGCCGGGGTGAGTCGGCCGACCCGGCCGACCTGCGGGTTCGCCCGGGTCGCCTCGTCCCGCCAGCGGGTGTTGGGCGGCGGGGCGGGCGGCTCGGTCGGCACCGGGGCGTGCCGGTCCGGGCAGGCGGCCCAGCGCAGGCCGCACGAGCACCAGCGCCGTCCGCCCCGCCAGGTCCGCCGGTGGCGGGGCGCGAGCGGCACCGGCTTCGCGTTCCGTCGCGGCCACATCGTCAGCACCATCGATCCGGTACGCGCGCCCGCTGGTCGCCGCGCGCCACCAGCTCGTCGACCACCTCGTCGGGCAGGCCGCGCGACCGCAGCACCCGCCGCCCCCAGCGGTGCAGCAGGCAGGGGTACGGGGTCCGGTCGCTGCGGCACAGCGGACCGGTGGGCCACTCCTCGGGGACGTGCACGACCACCGCCCGGACGGCGAGCCGGACGTCCTCCGCCGTGACGAACCACGGCACCGGCAGCTCGCCGAGCACCTTCTCCACCGCGTCCACCGGTTGATCGACCACAGGCTGCACGCTGCTCCGCCTTCCTCGTCGTGCGGCGCCGGGACGGGCGGGGTCGGCATGTGCTGCCGGCGCCCGGCACCCGCCCCGGGCCTGCTCACGGGCCCGCCGACACCAGGTCGCGGGCAGGGGTGGCACCCGGCCGACTACCGGGGGAGTGGCCGGCCGGGTGGCTTTACAGGGCGACCAGCTCCGGTTTGCAGACCAGGGAGCCAGCCGGAAGCAGCATCACATATGCGCTTATACAAAGCAAGGCATGAGCGGGCATCGGTTGCCATGTGAAGTCGGTGCGTGCTCAAATGGCGGTGCAGACCAGGGAGAACAGATGCCCGCCAAGGCCAAATGGGCGCAGCTCGCCGACCACATCCGTGGGCAGATCGCGTCCGGTGAACTCGCTCCGGGAGACAAGCTCCCGTCCACGGCTCAGCTCTGTCAGGAGCACGGAGTCTCGACCATCGTCGTCCGGCAAGCCATCTTTGCGCTCAGGACCGAGGGTCTGGTTGAGGGTGTGCAGGGCGTCGGGGTGTTCGTCGCCGAGCGGCCGGACGGGCAGCACCAGTCCTGAGAGCGATATACCTGTCAGTCATAAATATGCCTGCCAGTCATATCGCTCGCTGGCACACCCATGTCGGCACCCGACACGCCCGGCGCCGCCCGGCCCGGGCCGCGCCGGGTCAGCTCAGCGCCGCCAGGTGGGAAAGCTGCGGGGTCAGCCCAGCGCCGCCAGGCGGGGGAGCAGCGGAGCCAGCGGGTCGACGGCAGCGGCGCGTACGACGAAGCGGGTGATGCCCCAGCGGCGCCGGTGTTCCGCGACCGCCGCGACGATCTCGTCAGCCGTGCCGATCAGCACGAACGGGGTGGCGAGCAGGTCGGCGACGGTCAGGCCGGTGTCGGCGGCGGTCCGTGCGGCGGCGGCCTCCGCGTCGTCGGTCATCACCACCTGCTGGACCAGGGCCTCCAGCGCGGGTGGCGCGGCCCGGCCGGCGGCCCCGACCGCCACGTGCGCGAGCTGCGCCTCGATCTGGTCGGCCCGCCACCGCACGTCGTGTGCGTGCCCGTCGGCGAGGGTACGGCCGAAGCCGGTCAGGCCGACCACGTCGGCGTGCGCACCGGCCCAGCGCAGCAGCGTCGAGTTCGCCGTACCCATGGTGAGCGGGACCCGGCCCTGGACGGGCCGCAACTCGGTCAGCCGGGCCGCGTGGGCGACCAGCTCCGGGGTGTCCACGGTGACCTCCCCGCCGGCCAGCAGGTCCCGGACCGCCTCCGCGACGGCCACGCAGCGGCGTACCCGGGCGGCGACGTCGGGCCGCTCGCGGCCGACGGCCCGCCACTCGGCGGGGGTGTGGCCCGCGCCGAGGCCGAGGCGGGCCCGGCCGCCGGAGACCACGTCCAGGGTGGCCACGTCGGTGGCGAGCAGGATCGGCTCGCGAACGCCGGCGTTGGACACGTACGAGCCGAGGCCGAGCGTCGAGGTCACCGCCGCCGCGGCGGCCAGCGAGACGAACGGCGACGCGCCGTGGCCGGGGTGGTCCGAGGCCAGCAGGGCGTCGAAGCCGGCGGCCTCGACCCGACGGGCCAGGTCGAGCCAGCTCGGGGCGTCGGCGGGACGGGCCTGAACGGAGAAGATCGCCATCGGCCCAGCATCCGGCGTTCGCCGCGGCGCGGCCAGCCCGGACCCGCCGATTCTGCTGACCGGCGAATCCTAGCCCGACCGGCGAGCTCAGGCGGACTGGTGCACGGCCTCCAGGCGAGCCAGGTCGTCGGCGGTGAGGCGCAGCCCGCCGGCGGCCACGTTCTG
The DNA here is from genome assembly GCF_033804685.1 of Micromonospora sp. RTP1Z1. Taxonomy (NCBI): domain Bacteria; kingdom Bacillati; phylum Actinomycetota; class Actinomycetes; order Micromonosporales; family Micromonosporaceae; genus Micromonospora; species Micromonospora sp. RTP1Z1. Next base: position 7,928 of record NZ_JAPFQV010000079.1, on the reverse strand, counting down.
GACCAGGTGCTCCGGGTTGCCGGTGCCCGGGATGGCCAGCACGTTCGGCCCGCGGTGCAGTGTCCAGGCCAGCCGGACCTGGGCCGGGGTCACCCCGTGCTCCCGGGCGGCGGCCCGCACCTCGTCGTGCTCGGCACCGCTCGCGCCGGCCTCCCGCCCGCTGGTGGCGAGCGAGAAGAACGGCACGAACGCGATGCCCTGCGCCGCGCAGTCCCGCAGCAGCTGGTCGTTGCCCGCGCGGTAGCCGAGGCCGTACGAGTTCTGCACGCAGACCACCGGCGCGACGGACTGCGCCTCGGCGAGCTGGTGCGGGCGGATGGCGGAGACGCCGAGGTGGCGGATCAGTCCGGCGTCGCGCAGCTCGGCGAGCGCGCCGAAGTGCTCCGCGAGGGGCTCCGGGCCGTACACCCGGAGGTTGACCACGTCCAGGTGGTCCCGGCCGAGCTGGCGGAGGTTCTCCTCGACCTGGACGCGGAGCTGGTCCGGCCGGGCCATCGGCAGCCACTCGCCGGACGGGTCCCGGCCCGGCCCGACCTTGGTGACGATCACCAGGTCGTCCGGGTACGGGGCCAGCGCCCGGTTGATCAGCTCGTTGGCCGACCGCAGCGGTGAGAAGTAGAACGCGGCCGTGTCGATGTGGTTGACGCCCAGCTCGACCGCGCGGCGCAGCACGGCGGTCGCCCGGTCCCGGTCGCTCGGGCTCCCGTCGGCGTTGCTGGTCAGCCGCATCGCGCCGAAGCCGATCCGGTTGACCGTCAGGTCGCCCAGGCGCCAGGTGCCCGCCGCCGCGGCGGTGATCGTGTCGGTGGTCATGGTCGTTCCGTCCCCCTCGGATCCGTGGTCGGCGTCCCATCCTCGGGCAGCGGGACGCCAAGCAGTTCCACGATGTCGCCCGGCTCCCGGTTCACCAGGTTGAGCGCGGCGGCCGTCCTCGCCGCCGTGGTGGCGGGTTAGCGCCGTACAGAAACCCAGGCAGTGGGCGCGCAGGTCCGGGGACGACCGGAGGTCGGCGCCGGGGGAGTCGAGGCTCGTACGAAGCTGGGTCACGTCGACGGCTCGCCGGGCGCCGGCTCGTGCCATCGGGCCCGGTAGGCGGCCTCGTGCGCCTCGTGGGTGGTCCGCTCCTCGAAGACCAGCGCCCGCAGGGCCCGCCGCTGCTCGCCGAAGACCACCACCTCCGTCGCCATCAGCCCGACGCAGATCGCGGTGAGCAGCGCGAGGGCGGCCAGCGCCGGCAGCCGGTTGGCCACCGGGATGCTCGCGGCCAGCAGCAGCACCGTGCCGACCCGGGTCCAGGAGAGGGTGCGCAGCGTGCGGAGCTGGAACAGCATGTTGCCGCAGAGGTAGCAGATCACCCCGCCGAAGAGCAGCGGCTCGCCGGGCCCGTGGGCCGGTACGTGGGTGGGCACGTTCGGGGTGGTGATCTGGTGCACGATCTGCTCGGCGCCCAGGGCGAAGAGGATGATCCCGGCGATCATCGGTAGGTAGCAGTACGCGTACGCGTCCCGGGCCATGGCGACCCTCGGGCCGTCCTCCGCGGCGTGCAGGGCGATCCGGGCGGCCGGCCCGATCATGTCGTAGTGCACCCACCAGAGGGCGGCGGTGAAGAAGATGCCGAGCACCGCCGCCGTCACCGCCGGCCAGGTCGGGGGCTGGCCGAGCAGGTTGCTGCCCACACCGACGGAGATGACCGACTCGCCGAGGGCGATGATCAGGATCAGGTCGTACCGCTCGGTCCAGTGCTCGGCCGAGGTGACGCCCCAGCCCCAGGTGCCCGCGATGATTCCGGTGCTGTACTGGAGCAGCACGACCCCGGCCCACAGCGAGTCCCGCACCAGCGCCGCCGAGGCGGCGTGGTCGAGGTTCGGCGGGATCAGCGCGGCGGCGAGCAGCAGGAGCGTGCTGAACACCACCTCCGGGATGAAGCGGATCAGCTGCCGGCGCTCGTTCGGACTGTCCCAGACGGCGTACAGGTAGAGCGAGAGGTGCACGACGCGGATCACCACGTAGCTGGCCGCCGCCACTGTCGGACCGGCGGCGTTGCCGCGCGGATCGCGGAAGGCCTGCGGCAGCGACAGTGCGAAGGTGAACAGGGCCGCCATCCCGACGGTCATCAGCACCGGGACGAAGCCCTCACCCAGTCGAACCCGGGTGGCCACCACGCTGTGCACCACCCAGGACCACCAGAGCACGGCGAGCACCAGCAGCGCGTGCAGCAGGGCCCCGCCGGTGATGTTCAGGGCGGTGGCCCGGGTGATGATGAAGAACGAGAAGACGAAGACCAGGTCGAAGAAGATCTCGAACCGGTCCACCCGGGCCCCGGGGGCCACCGCGACCGCCGGCCCGAGGCCTCGCCGCAACCCGTGACCGCTCACCGACCGAGTCTGTCAGCGCCCGCTCGGTCACGGACGCGAATCCGATCAGCCCGGCGGGCGGCGGCGCAGGCCGTCCATCAGCAGGTCGAGCAGGCGGCCGGCCTGCTCGCGCTGGTGGGGCTCGCCGGCGACCAGGGAGACCCCGCTCAGGCCGGCCAGCACGTCCGCTGGCGCGATGTCGGCCCGGACGGTGCCCGCCGCGCTGCCCGCCCCCAGCAGCAGACCGAGCGCGGCGACCAGCCGGTCCCGGCTGTGCGCGTACGGGTTGGCGCCGGAGGCGATGACCAGCCGCAGCGCGTCGGCCATGCCCCGCTTGGTGGAGAGGTAGTCGACGAAACGGTCCATCCAGGCGCGGACCGCCTGGTCCGGCGGCAGGCTGGCCAGCAGCTCCGGCGCGGCGTCGCAGAGCTTGGTCAGCTCGTTGCGGTAGGCCGCCTCGACCAGGGCCTCCCGGGTGGGGAAGTGCCGGTACAGGGTGCCGATGCCGACTCCGGCCTCCTTGGCGATCGAGTCGAGTGTTACCTCCGGCCCGGCGTGGGAAAACGCGCGTACCGCGGCGTCCAGCAGCCGCTGCCGGTTGCGCAGCGCGTCGGCGCGCAGCGGTCGGGGGCCGTTGTCGGGCACGTCTCCTCCTCGGGCGACCGGCCGAGGCGCGGTCGGGTTGGCAAACGGAGGGACCTCCGGTTAGTCTCGACCGTAACGGAGGATCCTCCGATTCTCATTGTAGCGGCCGGACCGGGCGTCCGCGTCGCCACCGACAAGGATGGATCATGACCACCAGCACACCCGTCAGCACGCCCTACTCCCGGGAGACCACCGCGATGGAGGTGGTGCGCGGCGTCGACCTCACCGGCCGCCGGGCCGTCGTCACCGGCGGCGCGTCCGGCATCGGCGTGGAGACCGCCCGCGCGCTCGCCGCCGCCGGGGCCGACGTCACGCTCGCCGTACGCAGCATCGACGCCGGTCAGCAGGCCGCCGCCGACATCACCGGCACCACCGGCAACGACCGGATCCTGGTGGCCCCGGTGGACCTCGCCGACCTGGCGTCGGTGGCCGCCTTCGTGCGGACCTGGGATGGCCCGCTGCACATCCTGGTCAACAACGCGGGCATCATGGCCTCGCCCGAGATGCGCACCCCGCAGGGCTGGGAGATGCAGTTCGCCACCAACCACCTGGGTCACTTCGCCCTGGCCACCGGGCTGCGCCCGGCCCTGGCCGCGGCCGGCGGCGCCCGGATCGTCTCGGTCAGCTCGTCGGCGCACCTGCGCTCACCTGTGGTGTTCGAGGACATCCACTTCCAACAGCGGCCGTACGAGCCCTGGGCGGCGTACGGGCAGTCCAAGACGGCGAACGTGCTCTTCGCCGTCGAGATCAGCCGGCGCTGGGCGGACGACGGCATCCTCAGCAACGCCCTGATGCCAGGCGCGATCCGGACCAACCTCCAGCGCTACGTCACCGACGAGGACCTCGCCCGGCTGCGCGCCGAGAGCGGGGGCGGGACGACGCCCAGTTGGAAGAACACCGAACAAGGCGCCGCGACCTCGGTGCTGGTCGCCACCTCGCCGCTGCTCGACGGCGTCGGCGGGCGGTACTTCGAGGACTGCCAGGAGGCCGGGCCGAACCAGTCCGGCACCCGCACCGGATACGCCCCGTACGCCCGCGACCCGGAGGCCGCCGAGCGGCTCTGGCAGGTCTCCGAGGAGCACCTGCGCGGCTGACCGGCCCGGAAACGGCGAAGGGGCGCCCCGGTCGAGGTGACCGGGGCGCCCCTTTTCTCGCGGGTGTTACAGGCCCAGCTCGGCCTCGAAGTTGCCGGCCTCCAGCCGCTCCTTGACCGCGACCAGGAAGCGGGCAGCGTCGGCGCCGTCGATCAGCCGGTGGTCGTAGGACAGGGCCAGGTAGACCATCTGCCGGACCGCGATGACCTCGCCCAGCTCCGGGTCGTTCACCACGACCGGGCGCTTGACCACGGCACCGGTGCCGAGCATCGCCGACTGCGGCGACGGCACGATCGGGGTGTCGAAGAGCGCGCCCCGGCTGCCGGTGTTGGTCAGCGTGAAGGTCGCCCCGGCGATCTCGTCCGGGCTGATCTTGTTGGTCCGGGTGCGCTCGGCCAGATCGGCGACCCGCTTGGCGATGCCGCCCAGGTTGAGGTCGCCGGCGTTGTGGATGACCGGCACCAGAAGGCCCCGCTCGGTGTCCACGGCGATGCCGAGGTGCTCCGAGTCCGGGTAGGTGATCGTCCCGGCTTCCAGGTCCATCCGGGCGTTGACGATCGGATACGTCTGCAGCGCCTCGACGGCGGCGAGGGCGAAGAACGGCAGGAAGGACAGCTTCACGCCGTGCCGCTGCTGGAAGGAGTCCTTCGCCTGCGCCCGCAGCTTGGCGATCTTGGTGACGTCAACCTCGATCACCGTGGTGAGCTGCGCCATCTCGTGCAGCGACTGCTGCATCCGCTTGGCGATGGCCGCGCGGATCCGGGGCAGCTTCTCGGTGGTGCCGCGCTTCGTGCTCGGCTGCGGCTTGGCGGCCGGCTTGGCCGGGGCCGCCGCGGCGGGGGCGGCGGCCGGCTGCGCGGCCGGCGCGGCCTTGGCCGCCTTGGCCTTCTCGGCCGCCTCCAGCACGTCCTGCTTGCGGATCCGCCCGCCGACGCCGGTGCCGTTGACCGAGGAGAGGACGACGCCGTGCTCGCTGGCCAGCTTGCGCACCAGCGGGGTCACGTAGCCGGCCGCCTCCTCGCCGCCGCCCTGGACCGGGGCGGAGGGGCGCTGCGGGGTCGGGGTCGGCCCGGCCGGCTGGGCCGCCTGCTCGGCCTTCACCGGCTGCGCGGCGGTCTCCGCCTCGGCCGCCGGCTGGTTGTACGACATGCCCGGGGTCGGCTCCTCGACCTTGGGCTCCGGCGTGACCTCGGCCTTCGGCTCCGGCTTCGGCTCGGGCTTTGCCTCGGCCTTCGGCTGCGGCTTGGGCTCCGGCTTCGGCTGGGCCGGCGCGGCGCCGGCGGCGCCGATGATCGCCAGGTCGGCGCCCACCTCGGCGGTCTCGTCCTCGGCGACCTTGATCTCCAGCACGGTGCCGGCCACCGGCGAGGGGATCTCCGTGTCGACCTTGTCGGTGGAGACCTCCAGCAGCGGCTCGTCCACCTCGACGGTCTCGCCGACCTGCTTGAGCCAGCGGGTGACCGTACCCTCGGTGACGCTCTCACCCAGGGCCGGCATCTTCACCGGGGTGCCCTCGCCCGACGGCGCCGGGGCGGCGGCCGGGGTCGTCGGCTCCTCGACCGCCGGCTGCTCCGCCTCGGCCTGCGGCTCCGCGGCGGCCTCCGCGGCCTGCTCGGCCGGGGCCGCCTGCTGCTGCGGGGCGGCCTCGCCGGCCGACTCGCCCTCGCCCGCGATGACGGCCAGCTCGCTGCCGACCTCGGCGGTCTCGTCCTCACCGACCACGATCCGGCTCAGCACGCCCGCCGCGGGGGACGGGATCTCGGTGTCCACCTTGTCGGTCGAGACCTCGAGCAGCGGCTCGTCGACCTCGACGGTGTCGCCCTCCTGCTTGAGCCAGCGCGTGACGGTGCCCTCGGTGACGCTCTCGCCGAGCCGTGGCATGGTGACCGATACCGGCATTTTCTCCAGACTCCTTCATTCCCCTGGTGGGATCATCGCCCGTCGCCGGACGCCGCGGTTGTCGTGATCAGGCGTGCGCGTGGAGCGGCTTGCCGGCGAGGGCCAGGTGCGCCTCGCCCAGGGCCTCGGTCTGCGTGGGGTGGGCGTGCACGAGCTGCGCCACCTCGGCCGGGTACGCCTCCCAGTTGTAGATGAGCTGCGCCTCGCCGACCAACTCGCCGACCCGGGCGCCGACCATGTGCACGCCGACCACCGGGCCGTCCTCCACCCGCACCAGCTTCACGAAGCCGGCCGTCTTGAGGATCTGGCTCTTGCCGTTGCCACCGAGGTTGTAGTTGTAGGTCTTGACCTTGTCGCCGTACTGCTCCTTGGCCTTCGCCTCGGTCAGGCCGACCGACGCCAGCTCCGGGTCGGAGTAGGTGACCCGCGGGATGCCGGCCTCGTCGATCACGGCCGGGTTCTGGCCGGCGATCTCCTCGGCGACGAAGATGCCCTGCGCGAAGCCGCGGTGGGCGAGCTGGAGGCCGGGCACGATGTCGCCGACCGCGTAGACGTTCGGCACGCTGGTGCGCAGCCGCTCGTCGGTCAGCACGTAGCCGCGGTCCATCTTGACGCCCTGCTCCTCGTACCCGAGGTTGGCGGTGTTCGGGCCGCGGCCGACCGCGACCAGCAGCAGCTCGGCCTCGACGGTCTCGCCACCCTGGATGGTCAGCTTCACGCCGTTGTCGGTCTTCTCGACCTTCTCGAACGGCTTGCCGACCTTGAAGTTGATCTTCCGCTTGCGGAAGGCGCGCTCCAGCGCCTTCGACGACTCCTCGTCCTCGGCGGCGACCAGGCGGGGCAGCGCCTCGACGATCGTCACGTCCACGCCGAAGGACTTCCACACGCTGGCGAACTCGACGCCGATCACACCGCCGCCCAGCACGATCACCGACGACGGGACCCGGTCCAGGGTCAGCGCGTGGTCGCTGGTGATGATCCGCTCACCGTCGACCTCCAGGCCGGGCAGGCTCTTCGCGTACGAGCCGGAGGCCAGGATGACGTTGCGGCCGGTGTACCGCTTGCCGTCCACCTCGACGACGTTCTTGCCGACCAGCTTGCCGGCACCCGCCACGAAGGTGATGTTCTTGGCGCCGCCGACCAGGCCCTGCAGGCCCTTGTAGAGCCGGGAGATCACGCCGTCCTTATACGAGTTGACCGCCGCCATGTCGATGCCGACCAGCTCGGCCTTGACGCCGAACTGCTCCGACTCACGGGTCTGGTCGGCGATCTCGGCGGCGTGCAGCAGCGCCTTGGTGGGGATGCAGCCGTTGTGCAGGCAGGTGCCGCCGAGCTTGCCCTTCTCGATCAGCGCGACGGAGAGGTCCAGCTGGGCGGCACGCAGCGCTGCCGCGTAGCCGCCGCTGCCACCTCCGAGAATGACAATGTCGAAGGTCGCTTCGTTCGGCTCGCTCACGTCCAACTCCCAGGTCGCGTCGCTGCATCGGGGGTCACGGCGGGGTGACACGGACAGACCCCACCTCGGTCATCTTGTCACTCCGACCTCGAGGGCGCGTAGTGAGGTGCCCAACGACACGTCGGGGACACGTACGCTTGGCACCGTCTTTGACGGTGTACGGGGGAGAAGAGGGTCCAGTGGGGTTGTTCCGTCGCCGGAAGCGGACGAGCGTGGCGAGCCGTGACCGGGCTGCCGACCGCGCCGACCTGGACCACCTCGAGAAGTTCGTCCAGACCCGGCGGGGCGTCGAGGCCTACATCGAGCCGCGGACGACGGTCACCGAGACCACGATCATGCTGATCGCCGGCGACGGCGAGTGGACCCGGCGGCGGATCGACGGCCCGGAGGGCGCGCGTCGCTTCGCCCACCGGCTGGCCATCCCGATCTACGACGTCCGCCTGATGGGCTACCCGCAACGCATGCGCGACTACAACGAAC
>NZ_JAPFQV010000078.1:0-28834 GCF_033804685.1 Micromonospora sp. RTP1Z1 | reverse complement strand
GTGGGGCGGGGGGCGGGGGCCCACCGGCCCGACGGCGGTGCAGCGGTCCCATCCCGGGCAGTCGAACATGTCGTCGAAGTCGAGCAGCGCCAGCTCCGCTCCGGTCGGCATGCCGGGGCGGCGCGGCCCGTCCACCGCGGCCAGGTCGGCCCGCTCGCAGTGAGCGCTCATGCACCAACCCACCGACACGGTGCCTTCGGACGGGGACCGGAAGGCGACGACCGGTCGACCGGCCCCGTCCGTGCCGACCGTCAGTCTCCTCGGCCGCCAGCTCCCCTCGCGCTCGTGGAGCGAGCCCCGCACGATCCCGAAGCTGGTGACCTTCGGATTCGCGCAGAGGACGTCCGCGCACCGCACCAGCTTCAACTCGACGTGCCGGGCCTCGTCCGGGACGCCGTCGCCGCGCGGGCCGACCTCCGTTCCGCTGGCGATGAGGATCTCCCCGGTCGGGGCGAGCGCGATCGCGCCGGCCCCGGTTCCCCGCAGAGCGGACGGTGCGCCCGGACTCCGCCGGCAGACCCGTCGCGCGTCGCACTGCTCCAGCCCGTGCTGACCGAGGGCGAAGACCGAACCGTCGGGCGCGAAGGCGGCCCCCCCGAGCGGCTCGTACATCAGCACCGAAAGTTCGGTCCGGCGCCGCGTCCGGCACTGGTCGTCGAGGCAGTCCTCGATCGCCTGCTGGCCGACCAGCACCGGGCCGCGGCCGTCGGGCCAGCCCACCGCGATCATCTGGTGCGGCCGGGGCATCGACCGGACGGTGAGCTGCGGTAGCCGCTCGGACGCGACCAGGCCACCGGCGAGGGCCGTGGGGAGGAGAAGAGCGGCGAGGCCCAGGAGCACCGCGTACCCCTGGATCCGGCCCCACGTGGTCCGGCCGGGACCGTCGCCTCCGGCCTCGCCGCCGTCATTGCCGGCGGGGAGGGGCACGGCCGCCGGCAGGCGCGGCTCGGGGAGATTCTGATACGCGGCCACGAGGGTCGACGCCTGGAGGGCCGCCACCCCGACCAGGGCCGCATCCCGCAGCAACCAGACGACGACACCCGCGAGCCGACCGTCGACGAGGTCCTCTGGTCGCCTGAAGAGCCAGCCGAGGAGCTGGGCCGGCGCGGCGACCCCGAACAGAAGCAGGATGGCAAGGCTCACCACGTGCGTGCGCACGGCGGCGAAGGCGGTCCGGAAGGCCTCCCTTCCCCGTACGCCCTCGAAGACGGCGATGGGCGGCACGAGGGCGAGCGGGACCAGGGTGGCGCCGACGGGAAGAGCGACCAGCGCGACGACGACCCAGATCGCGTCGGTGGCGACCGGCAGGACGAGCCCGACCAGGAGGAAGGCGACGAGCACCACCGCGATGGCGGCCAGCAGGGCGGCGCAGACGGTGGGTAGCGGCCGCAGCGCCTCCCGCAGCGGCCGGTCGGAGCTGCGGAGCGCCAACACCCCAGCCGTCACCGCCCACGTCCACGCCACGGCGACGACCAGGACCTCCATCGCATCGGCGGGCGGCAGGACGAGAACGCCGTTGATCACCCGGGCCGGATCGGTGCCGGGGAACGGCAGCAGCCGCCAGATCGTCTGGAGCAACGACAGGGGTACGAGCACCAGCAGGATCGGGTGCAGCACGGAACGGCGGAACGGGGTGGGCACCGGCGTACGGTAATGGCCGGGCGGCTGCTCCGCTGCCCCCTCGGCGACGAGCCGCCGCTCGCCGCGATCGACCACTTCCGGACGCGCCCGGAGGTGCTGGCGGTCGGGCTGCCGGTCACCGCGCCGGGGCCGGCCCTCGGGCCGGCCGGCGGGTGACCGGCGCCCCGGTCAGAGCTTGTACTCCTTGAGCAGGCCGCGGGAGATGATCGTCTTCTGAATCTCCGAGGTGCCCTCGCCGATGAGCAGGAACGGGGCCTCCCGCATCAACCGCTCGATCTCGTACTCCTTGGAGTAGCCGTAGCCGCCGTGGATGCGGAAGGCCTCCTGAACGACCTCGGCGCAGTACTCGGAGGCGAGCAGCTTGGCCATGCCGGCCTCGACGTCGTTGCGCTGTCCGGCGTCCTTGAGCCGGGCGGCGTTGACCATGAGCGAGTGCGCGGCCTCGATCTTGGTGCCCATCTCGGCGAGCTTGAACGCGATGGCCTGGTGCTTGGCGAGCGGCTGGCCGAAGGTCTTCCGCTGCTGGGCGTACACGACGGCCAGCTCGAAGGCGCGGATGGAGATGCCGCAGGCGCGGGCGGCCACGTTGACCCGGCCGACCTCGATGCCGTCCATCATCTGGTAGAAGCCGCGGCCCGCCTTGTCGGCGCCGCCGAGGACCGCCGTCTCCGGGACGGTCACCCCGTCGAGGACCATCTCGGTGGTCTCGACGCCCTTGTAGCCCATCTTGTCGATCTTGCCGGGGATGGTCAGGCCGGGGGCGGTCTCGCCGAAGCCGGGCTCCTTCTCCAGCAGGAAGGTGCTCATGTTGCCGTAGACGGAGTCGGCGCCGGTGTCGGTCTTGACCAGGGTGGCCACCACCGAGGAGTACGCCCCGTTGGTCAGCCACATCTTCTGGCCGTTGATGACGTACCGGTCGCCCTCACGGACGGCCCTGGACCCGATCGCCGCGACGTCCGAACCGCAACCCGGTTCTGACATCGAGAAGGCGCCGCGCACCTCGCCGGTGGCCATCTTCGGCAGCAGCCGGGCCTTCTGCTCGGCGGAGCCGTGCTGGGAGATCAGGTACGCCACGATGAAGTGGGTGTTGACGATGCCGGAGATCGACATCCAGCCCCGGGAGAGCTCCTCGACCACCAGGGCGTACGTCAGCAGGGACTCGCCGAGCCCGCCGTACTCCTCGTCGATGGTGAGCCCGAAGAGCCCCATCTCGCGCATCCCGTCGAGGATGTCGGTCGGGTACTCGTCGGCGTGCTCCAGCCGCTGGGCGTGCGGAATGATCTCCTTGTCGGCGAACTCCCGGACGGTTTCCAGGATCGACCGCTGCACATCGGTCAGGCCGGGCGTCTGGGCGAGTCGGGCCATGTCAGCCTCCGGGGGATCGGCGCATTACTCGTGGGTAACTGAACGCTCGGTCAGTATCGGTCCCGCGACCGACGAGGCCAAGGTGACCAGTCCACACAACCGCTGTGAAAAGGTTCACCGCTGCGGGTAGCGTCCGCAAGAGAGAAGACCGTTGGCTGCGACGGAGGGGGCGAGCGAGGGTGAGCCAACCACCACCCGGAGACCCGGACCAGCCCCCTTCGCCGTACGAGCCGCCCTCCTACAGCCAGCCGCCCCACCACGACCCGTACGGGCAGCAGCCGCAGTGGGGGCAGCAGCCGCCGTACGCGCCACAGCCGCCCTACGCCCAGTACGGCCCGCCGCCAGGCGGGGGCGGCGGCGGCACGAACGTGATGGCGATCCTGTCGCTGGTCTTCGCCTTCGTCTTCGCCCCGGCCGGGATCGTCCTCGGCCACCTGGCCAAGCGGCAGATCCGGCAGACCGGCGAGGAGGGCCTCCAGCTCGCCACCTGGGGCCTGGTGCTCAGCTACGTCTTCACCGCGATCGGGCTGCTCGCCTGCTGCGGCTGGATCGCCGTGGCCATCTGGGCGAACTCCGACAGCGGCGGCTCCTACGGCTGAGCCGGCCTCAGCGGAACTCCGCCTCGCGGACGCTGTTGCCACCGTCGACGACGAGCATCTGTCCGGTGATGTACGAGGCGGCCGGCGAGCAGAGGAAGGCGATCGCCGCGGCCACCTCGTCCGGCATGCCCGGGCGACCGACCGGGGTGCCGAGCCCCTGCTTGATCTCGGCCATCGTCGACGCGGCCGTGTAGATGGTGCCGGGGGCGACCGCGTTGACGGTCACCCCGTCGGCGATCATCTCCATCGCCAGCGCCCGGGTCAGCCCGACCACGCCCGCCTTCGCCGCCGCGTACGCGGCCTCGGTGGGCAGCGCGTTGACCGCGCCGGAGGTCGCCGCCAGGTTGACGATCCGACCCCAGCCGCGCTCGGCCATCCCACTGATGAACGCCCGGCTGCACAGGAACGCGGTGGTCAGGTTCCGGTCGATCTCGCCGCGCCACTCCTCGTAGCTGAGCTGAGCCACCGGCCGCAGCACCTCGGGGCTGGCCCGGCTGGCCAGGCCGGCGTTGTTGACCAGCACCTCAACGTCACCGAGCTGCTCGGCCACCGCGTCGGCGAGCGCACCCACCTCCGACTCGTCGGTCAGGTCCGCCACGAAGCCGGTCACGCCCAGCTCGCCAGCCCGCTCGTGGATCCGCCGGGTGGTGGAGACGATCGCCACCCGGGCGCCCAGGTCGGCCAGCCGGCGGGCGGAGGCATAGCCGATGCCGTCCGGGCTGCCCGCCCCAGTGACCAGGGCGACCCGGCCGTCGAGCCGCATGGTGACCGGCTCGGCGAGGGGCGCCGGCTGGTCCTGGTCGGCGGAGCCCGCTGGAGCGGTGCCGCGGCCGCGCCGGACCAGGCCCGGACGGCTCACGTCCCGTCTCGGTCGGCCGCCACGCGCGTCAAGTGCCATGCCGAGATCCTGCCCGCTGTGACCCGCCCGGGCAACGCGGCACCCGGAAAGAGGGTGCTCGGTTTTGGGTGGGGCTGGCTACCCTGACGGCGCACCCGCAGCCAACGGAGATGAACCTGATGAGCTATCCCCCACCGACCGGCGGTTGGCACGACCCGTCCGTGCCCGGCCAGCAGTCGACCCCGCCGGCCGACCCGACCCTTCCGATGGGCGGGCAGATCCCCACCCAACCGACCCCCGCCCACCCGTACGCCCCGACCAACCCGTACGCCGGGACGCCGGGCGGGCAGCCCACGGCCGACCCGTACGCCGCGGCCGGCTACCCGCCGCCGGCCTACCCGGGGTACGGCTACCCGGGGTACGGCTACCCGGCCGCCGCGAAGACCAACACCATGGCCATCGTGGCGCTGGTGCTCTCGCTGGTCGGCATCGCCTCCTGCATCACCGCGCCGGTCGGCGCGATCCTCGGCCACGTGGCCCGCAAGCAGATCCGCGAGACCGGCGAGCAGGGCGAGGGGATGGCCAAGGCCGCCATCATCGTCGGCTGGATCCTCACCGGCCTGCTGGTGCTGGTGATCGCCTTCTACGTCGTGGTGATCGCGCTGGCGATCTCCAACGGCAACACGAGCAGCAGCAGCTTCTGACGAGGGAAGGGCCGTCCCGGCCGGCCCGGACGGCCCTCGCTGCCGCGGCCGGGCGGCCTCAGGTCACTCGGACGGCGGGGTGAAGCTCGACGTACGGCTCATTCCGGCCGCGCGCCCCTTGGCGGCGATCACCAGGGCCATCTTGCGGGACGCCTCGTCGATCATCTCGTCGCCGAGCATCACCGCACCGAGCCTGCCGCCCGCCTCCGAGGTGTAGTGCTCGTACGCGTCGAGGATCAGCTCCGCGTGGTCGTAGTCGGCCTGGGCGGGGGAGTAGACCTCGTTGGCGGCGTCGAGCTGGCCCGGGTGCAGCACCCACTTGCCGTCGAAGCCGAGCGCCGCCGACCGCTTGGCCACCTCGCGGAACGCGTCGACGTCCCGGATCTGCAGGAACGGGCCGTCGATGGCCTGCTTGTCGTGCATCCGGGCGGCCATCAGGATCCGCATCAGGATGTAGTGATAGGGGTCGCCCGGGTAGTCCGGGATCAGCGCGCCGACCACCAGGGACTTCATGTTGATCGAGGCCATGAAGTCGGCCGGCCCGAAGATGATGGTCTCCACCCGGGGCGAGGCGGCCGCGATCGCGTCGACGTTGACCAGACCGGCCGCGTTCTCGATCTGCGCCTCGATGCCGATCCGGCCGACCTCCAGGCCGAGCGTCCGCTCGATCTGGGTCAGCGTCAGGTCCAGCCACTGCACCTGGGCGGCGTTCTGCACCTTCGGCAGCATGATGCAGTCCAGGTTCGCCCCGGCGCCCTCGACCACCTCGATGACGTCCCGGTAGGTCCACGGCGTGGTCAGGTCGTTGACCCGGACCACCCGGGTCTTGCCGACCCAGTCGCCCTCGTTCAGGGCGGCGACGATGTTCTTCCGGGCGTCCGGCTTGGCCAGCGGGGCGACCGCGTCCTCCAGGTCCAGGAAGACCTGGTCGGCCGGCAGGCCCTGGGCCTTGCCGAGCATCTTGACGCTGGAACCGGGTACCGCGAGGCAGGACCGGCGGGGGCGACCGACAGCGGCCATGGATGGGCTCCTTCCAGCGTCCGGCGGGCACGCCGACGCCAATGAATGAAAAGCCGAGAACTTAACAATCCCAAAGGGCGTGGTGACGTCACGGTAACCTCGTGCCGTGACCGGGGTGAATGGACCTGTGGAAGATCTCACTGAGCGTCGGACCGTGGTGGTGACGGGCGCCAGCTCCGGCATCGGGCTGGCCGCCGCCGTCGACCTGGCCCGCCGGGGCGATCGGGTGGTGCTGGTCGGTCGCGACCCTGCCCGGTTGCAGTCGGCCGGGGACCGGGTCCGCGAGTTCTGCGGGGAGCGGCCGGAGCTGTTCCGCGCCGACTTCGCCGTCCTCGACGACGTCCGCCGGCTCGCCGAGAAGCTGCGCGCGGCGTACGACCGGATCGACGTGCTGGCCAACAACGCCGGCGCGATCGTGCTCCAGCCGATCACCACTGTGGACGGCTTCGAGCTGACCATGCAGGCCAACCATCTGGCGCCGTTCCTGCTCAGCAACCTGCTCGCCGACCGGGTCGGGCGGATGGTGGTCACCGCCTCCGGCGCGCACCGCAGCGGGGCGCTCGACCCGGACGACCTCAACGCCGCGCTGCGCCGCTACCGCCCGATGCGGGCGTACGGGACCAGCAAGCAGGCGAACATCCTCTTCACCGCCGAGGCGGCCCGGCGCTGGCCCGACCTGCCGGCGTACGCGTTCCACCCGGGGGTGGTGCGGACCCGGTTCGGCAACGACAGCCGGCTGGTCGCGCTGGGCATGCGACTGCTGCCGTTCCGCAGCCCGGAGAAGGGCGCGGAGACCCTGGTCTGGCTGGCCAACCAGGACCCGTCCCGGCTGGTCGACGGCGGCTACTACCACGACCGGCGGCCCCGCCGGCCACTGTCGAAGGCGGCCGATCCGAAGCTCGCCGCCCGGCTCTGGACGGCCAGCGCGAAGGCCGTGGGCATCGACGGGTGACGGGTTTTCCGGTGTCGGGTCGATCCGTCCCGCTGCGATACTCCGCCGCATGACGACGGGGAATCACGCGGGTGCGCGGAGCACCGACGCCGGCCGGCCGGCCACGGACACCGGAATCGGCGTGCCGGCCGTGGAGCTGCGGGTGGGCGGCGAGGACGCGGAGCTGTCGGCCCGGCTCGAACGAGAGCTGACCGCGTTCAACAACGCGGCGACCGGCGCGGACGACGAGGCCGACCTGTCGGTGCGGGCGGTCGACACCGACGGGGACCTGGTCGGCGGGCTGATTGGCTGGACCTGGGGCGGCCGGGCCGGGATCAACATAGTGTGGGTGCGGGACGACCGGCGGCGCGAGGGCTGGGGCGGGCGGCTGCTGCGGGCCGCCGAGGAGGAGGCCCGGCGGCGCGGCTGCACGGAGATCTCCGTGTCGTCCTTCTCGTTCCAGGCGCCCGGCTTCTACCGGCGGCACGGCTACTCCGACACCGGGATCCGGGACGGCATCCCGGGCGGGCACGTCGACCATCATTTCTGGAAGCCGCTGGTCGAGAACCCGGCCGCCGTCGTGCGCCTGGTCGCGCTGGTCGAGTTCGGCACCGACGCGGTCGAGGCCGGCCAGCGGTACGAGGACCAGGTGCTCGCCCTGCTCGGGCGGCACGGCGGACGGCTGGAGCGGCGGCTGCGTGCCGACGACGGGCGGAGCGAGGCGCACGTCATCCGGTTCACCACCCGGGCCGGCTACGAGTCGTTCCTGGTCGACCCGGAACGGGCCGCGTTGCGCGTCGGGCTCGGCGAGGCCGCACCGGTCACCCGGGTGCTGGAGGTCCACGAGGTCTGAGCGACCTCTCCCCCTCACAGTTTCGGGTACCAGTCGGGGCGGCTGCCCCGGGCGACCGCGCGGCACCCGGGGGTGAGCGACCCGGGGCGCGCGCTGCGCCACCGGCTGGCCCGGGACGAACTGGTCGCGGCGGACGCCGTCGCCCGGGCGCGGGAGCTGGGCGTACGGGTGATCGAGGTGGACGGCGGCCGGGACGCCGAGGCGGTCGCGGCGCTGGTCGCGGCGCACTTCGCGGCGTACCTCTGAGCCTCAGTCGCAGATGTGCACGGGGACGCTGGTGACCACCACCCCCGGCAGCGCCCCCAGGGCGGACCGCAGCCGTTGCTCGGCCCGGCTGTGCAGCGGCCGGTGCCAGCGGCGGCGCAGCACCACCTCCGGCACGATCACCGTCAGCGTCAGCTCGGCCCGGGCGGCGTGCAGCGCCTCCAGGTAGTGCGCCAAGGGCCCGATCACCGCCCGGTACGGTGACACGATCGTCTCCAGCCGCACGTGGTCGCCCCAGGCCCGCCACTGCTCGCGGAACCGGTCCGCCTCGGCCTCTTCGGGCGCGATGTGCACGGCCAGCGTCGGCCGGCCCAGCGAGACGGCGTACGCCAGCGCGCGCAGCGACGCCCGGTTCAGCCGGGCCACCGGCACGATCACCAGGTGGCGTACCTCCTGGGGCAGTTCCTCGCCCTCGGCGGGCCCGGCGGGTGCCGCGGACCCGGCGGCCGGCGGCGGATGCAGCGCCAGCGCCCGGTCCAGCGCGGCGTAGTGCCGGTGGATCCGGCGGAAGAGCAGCACCAGCAGCGGCACCGCGATCACCACCACCCAGGCGCCCTCGGTGAACTTCGAGAACGCGGCGGTCAGCAGCACGACGCCGGACATGCTCGCGCCGACCGCGTTGATGACCAGCCGACGCCGCCAACCCGGCCCGCGGTGGCGTCGCCAGTGCACCACCATGCCGGCCTGGGAGAGGGTGAAGGCGAGGAACACGCCGACCGCGTAGAGCGGGATCAGCGCCTTGGTGTGCCCGCCGAACGCGACGAAGATGCCCCCCGCCGCGACGGAGAGCGTCACCAGCCCGTTGGTGAACTCCAGCCGGTCACCCATGTGCAGGAACCGGCGGGGCGCGTGACCGCCCCGGGCCATGAAGAAGAGCAGCCGGGGGAAGTCGTTGTAGGCGGTGTTCGCGGCCAGCAGCAGGATCAGCGCGGTGGCGGCCTGGAGCAGCGCGTACCAGGGGCCGGTGGGGAAGGTGACCCGACCGAGCTGGGAGAGCAGGGTCTGGTCCGGGCGCGGCGCCAGGCCGTCCAGGTGGATCAGGACGATCAGCCCGGCGAAGAGCACCACCAGCATGGCGACCATCCAGCCGAGCGTGGTGCGGGCGTTGCGCCACTCGGTGGGTCGGAACGCCGGTATCGCGTTCGACACCGCCTCGATGCCGGTCATCGACACCGCCCCGGAGGCGAACGCGCGCAGCACCAGCAGCAGCCCGAGACCCTCCACGGCCGGCACCGGCGGTGGAGGCACCGGCGCGAAGCCCCGGCCCGCCGCGCGCAGGTAGCCGACCACCAGCACCGCGAGGACGGCCACCACGAAGGCGTACGTGGGCAGCACGAAGATGTTGCCGGCGGTACGGACCCCGCGCAGGTTCCCGGCCAGCAGCAACGCGATCACCAGCACGCCGAGCGGCATGGTGGCCGGGGTCAGCCCGGGCAGCGCCGAGGTGACCGCACTCACCCCGGCCGCCACCGACACCGACACGGTCAGCACGTAGTCGAGCATCAGGCCGGCCGCGGCCGCCAGCCCCGGCGTGGCACCGAGGTTGTCGCTCGCCACGATGTAGGAGCCGGCGCCGTGCGGATAGGCCGGGATGGTCTGCCGGTAGGACAGCCCCACCGCGATCATCAGCACGACCAGCACGGCGGCCAGCGGCAGCGACAGCCCGAGCGCGCCGCCGCCGGCCAGCACCAGCACGGTCAGCATCGCCTCCGGTCCGTACGCGACCGAGCTGAGCAGGTCCGAGGAGAGGATCGGCAGGGCGATCAGCTTGCGCATCCGCTCGTACAGCACGGCGGAACTGCGTAACGGCGGCCCGAAGAGCACCCGCCGGAGCCGGGTGAGCCCACGCCCCAGCCGCGAGCCGGGCAGCTGCGCCGGCTCGGTGGCGACCAGTTCGTCCGGCTCCTCGACGGTGAACATCTCGATCGGCGCCAACCGGCCGAAGCGGCTCGGCGCCGGCCGGCGCCCGTTGCGGCCCAGCGTCGGGTCCACGGGCAGCTCGTCCGGCCGGCGGGCGCCGCGCCAGCGGTCACCGATCCGGCGCAGCGCCGCCCGCTCGTCCGGCGCCAGCGGGGGGAACTCGGCCGAGGGCGTGACGACGGTGCCGCGCTCGGCCTCGTCGTCGGCTGCCTGCTCCTGTGCCATCCCCGCCCCCTCCCCCCGCACTTTCACGGAAAGTGGCCCCGTCGGCTGGGGAATGGCCACTCTTTCCGGGAATCCGTGGCGCCGGGTCGGTCGGCGGGCGGCGGCTCAGTCGGCGAGGGGTGCGGGATCGGCGGGCAGCGGCACCGGGGCGGGACGGCGGGGGGTACGGGCGCCGCCGATGACCACCACGACGACGCCGGCCAGCAGCAGAGCCAGGCCGGGCAGCGCCAACGGACGGGGCAGCTGGCCCAGCCAGGCCCAGCCGATCAGGGCCGCGCCGGGCGCCTCCAGCAGGATCAGCACGCTGACCGTGGTGGCGGAGATCCGGCGCAGGGCGTAGTTGAACATCGAGTGCCCGAGCAGCTGGGCACCCGCCACCAGGCCGAGGATGGCCAGCCAGGTGCCGCCGTCGTAGCCGTGCAGGCGTACCCCGCCTACCAGGCAGACCACCAGCAGGATCGCCGCGCAGACCCCGTAGCAGATGGTGGTGTACGTGGTGGTGCTGATGGTGACCCGGGCCCGTTCGCCGAAGGCGGTGTAGACCGCCGCGAACATGCCGCCGGCCACGGCGAGCAGGTCACCGGCGAAGGCCCGCCCGGAGGCACTGAAGTCGGCGCCGGTGGCCAGCGTCGCGCCGACCACCGCCACCGCGATGCCGGCCCACATCGCCACCGGGAGGCGCCGGCCCTGCCAGCGGGCGATCAACCCCTGCCACACCGGTTGCGTCGCGCCCAGCGCGGTGGCCGCGGCGACCGAGGTGAGCTGCGCGCTCGGCATCCAGGTGGCGAAGTGCGCGGCCAGCGCGACCCCGGACAGCACGCAGTAGAAGCCCTCCCGCCGGCCGGCGCCGACGGTCAGCGCGCGGAACTCCGCCCGCCGCCGGGCCAGCGAGAACGGGCCGAGCACGGCCAGCGAGAGCAGGTTCCGCCAGAAGGCGATGGCGAGTGCGGGCGCGGCCGCGAAGGCGATCAGCGGGGCGGAGGACGAGACGGCCGCGACGGCGACCGCGACCACGCCGACGGTCAGCGGATCCAGGGGCGGGCGGTGCGGAACGGAGGACACGGAGAGCAATCCTCACACGCCAGCGGGCAGCACGGAACGTCAGCGTTCCGTTACGATCACGCACGTCGGCGCCGGCGACCCCCTCGACGCCAGGAGGCGCTCCACATGCCCAGGTTCCAGGCGGTGCTGTTCGACTTCTTCGGCACCCTCACCCGGTCCGTGCAGCGCGGCTCGGCCCACCGCTCCACCGCCGAACTGCTCGGCTGCCCGAGCGACACCCTGGTCGAGGTGCTCGACCGCACCTACTACCAGCGGGCCAGCGGGCTGCTCGGCAACGCCGAGGCGACCCTGCGCTGGGTCTGCGACCAGGCCGGCGTGCACCCGTCGGACGGCGCGGTACGCGAGGCCGTCGCGTCCCGCCACCGGGCCGTACGCGCGGACACCCGGTTGCGGGCCGAGGCGGTGCCGGTGCTGGCCGGGCTGCGCCAGCGGGGCCTAGGCACCGGGCTGATCAGCGACTGCACCCACGAGCTGCCGGCGTTCCTGCCCCAGTTGGCGATCGCCCCGCTGCTGGACGTCCGGGTCTTCTCGGTGCACCTGGGGCGCTGCAAGCCGGACCCGGCGCTCTACCTGGCCGCGTGCCGGCGGCTCGACCTGGCCCCGGCCGACTGCCTCTACGTGGGCGACGGCGGCAGCCAGGAACTCACCGGCGCCGAGCGGGCCGGGATGACGGCGGTCCGGCTGGCCGCGCCGGACCTGGCCGAGCACATGGTCTTCAACGCCGAACGGGGCTGGGCGGGGCGCGTGCTGAGCTCGCTGACCGAGGTGCTCGAGCTGGTCGATCCGACCGTCTGCGCCGTCCCCTGACCGGGCCGGGTCAGCGGCGGCGGACCCTGTGCAGCCGGAACGGCTTGCGGGTGGTCCGCACCACCGGGGCCGGCCGGGGCTCCTCCGCCAGCGAGCCCGCCGGCAGGTCGGCGCCGGCGACGGGCGCGCCCGCCGGTGCCAGCCGGTTCAGCGCACAGCCCTCGGCCGCCCAGCGGTCGACCAGGCCGGCCGAGGGACCGGACGCGTTCAGCCGCTTCGCCGCGACCAGCGGGGCGGCCGTGGTCCACTCCTCGGTGCCGGGCCGCAGCCGGGTGACCTGGGCCGGCCAGGTGACGATCCGTCCGCCGTGGTCGCCGCGGAGGGTGACCTGCGCCCCGGTGGCGTCGGCCAGACCGGGCGCGGACTGCTCGCCGGGACCACTGACGACCAGCAGCGCGCCCTCGACCGGCAGGCACCACAGCGCGTACGCCGGCCCGCCCCCGACGCTCACCCAGCAGACGGCCGCCTTCTTCATCGCCTCGTCGACCAGTGGCGTCGTCTCACGGCTGTCCAGCTCGTCCGTCACCCGGACATCCTCTCGTACGCCGCCGGTCGGGCCGGCGGAGACCGCACCGCCAGCCGCACCGTATCGCCGATGACGGCCCGCCACCACGGCGACGTGGCCGTCGGCCGGGTCGCGCCGGCACGGGGGTCCGGTCAGCCGACGAAGGGTGGCACGGCGATCTCGCCGCGCGCCACCGGCATCACCTGACCGGCGACGGTCGCGCCCACGGCCACCCCGCCCGCCGCGGTGACCGTGCAGGCCAGCGCGGACGGCCGGTGGATCTCGACGCCTTGGCGGACGGCGTACGCCGAGCGCCCCTCGCCGGGCAGCAGCCCGCTGGCGACCAGCCAGACGCCCAGCCCGAGGGCGGCCGAGCCGGTCGCCGGGTCCTCAGGGACGCCGAGGCCGGGCACGAAGACCCGGGCGTGCGCGGTTTGCGTGTCGGCGTTCCAGGAGAAGACGCTGACGTGCTCCACGCCGTACCGCTCCGCCGCCGCCGCGTTCACCCGGGCGCGGGCCACCGCGTCCGGACGTACCGGAAGGTAGGGGAACTCCAGGCCGCAGCCGGCCACCCGCGGCGCGGGACCGGCGTGGTCGGCGGCGGTGAGGCCGGCCATCTCCAGCAGCGGCTCCGGGTCCAGCTCGGGGCCGAGGGTGGGCGAGCCACCGGTCAGCGTCGCGCCGGTTGCGGTCACCTCGATCGGCAGCACTCCGGCGCCGCACTCCTGAGTGATCCTGCCCACGTCGAACATCCCGCGCCGGCTGGCGGTGACCGCGGCGCCCACGCTCGGATGCCCGGCGAACGGCAACTCCTCGGCCGGGGTGAAGATCCGCGCGCGGTAGGTCGCCCCGACCTGCGTGGGCGGCAGCACGAACACCGTCTCGGACAGGTTGAACTCCAGCGCGAGCGCCTGCATCTGCTCGGTGGCCAGCCCTTCGGCGCCGAACACCACGGCCAGCGGATTGCCGGCGAACGGACGGTCGGTGAAGACGTCCACGATCTCGTACGCCAAGGTCGACATGTTGATAAACACTAGGCCTTTAGGCTGGTGCCCGTGAGCACGCCGAACCGGGTCTACATCGCTCGGCTCGCCGGAGTCGCCGTCTTCGACCCGAACGGTGACCAGGTGGGCCGGGTGCGTGACGCGGTGGCCCGGCTCCGGCCGACCCAGCGTCCGCCGGAAGTGGTGGGGCTGGTCGCCGAGATGCCGATGCGCCGGCGGATCTTCCTCTCCATCAACCGGGTCACCTCCATCGACGCGGACGCCGTCGTGCTCGGCAGCGGCACCCTCAACCTGCGCCGCTTCGAGAAGCGTCCGAACGAGCTGCTGGTGCTCCAGGAGCTGCTCGACCGCCGGGTGCAGCTGGAGCCGGGCGGCCAGCCGGGCACGGTGGTCGACGTGGCGATGGAGCGCAGCCGGGGCGGCGAGTGGTCGCTGACCCGGGTGGCGGTCCGTGAGCAGACCGGACGGCTCACCCGCCGCGGCCACCTGCACCAGGTCGAGTGGGACCGGGTGCGCGGCCTGAGCGACATCGCCGCCAACCGGGGGACGGCCAACCTGCTCGCGGTGCTGGAGGACATGCGCCCCGCCGACCTGGCCAACGCCCTCCAGGACCTGCCCGACGCCCGGCGCAACGAGGTCGCCGCCGCGCTGGACGACGAGCGGCTGGCCGACGTGCTCGGTGAGCTGCCCGAGCGCGACCAGGTGGAGATCCTGGCCGCGCTGGACCGGGAACGCGCGGCGGACGTGCTGGAGGAGATGGATCCGGACGACGCCGCGGACCTGCTCAACGAGCTGCCCCCGCCCGAGCAGGACGTGCTGCTCGACCTGATGGAGCCGGACGAGGCCGACCCGGTACGCCAGTTGCTGCGGTACGCCTCGGGCACCGCCGGCAGCGTGATGACCTCGGAGCCGGTCATCCTGCCGCCGGACGCCACCATCGCGGAGGCGCTCGCCCGGATCCGGGAGGAACAGCTCTCCCCCGCCGTCGCCGCGCAGGTCTTCGTGACCCGCGCGCCGATGACCACCCCCACCGGCCGCTACCTGGGCATGGTCCACTTCCAGCGGCTGCTCCGCGAGCCCCCGGCGGACCTGCTCGGCGGGGTGGTGGTCAATGACATCGACCCGCTCCGGCCGACCACGCCGCTGCCCGAGATCACCCGCCGGATGGCCACCTACGACCTGGTCGCCATGCCGGTGGTGGACCGCGGCAACCGGCTGGTCGGGGCGGTCACCGTCGACGACGTGCTGGACCACTCGCTGCCCCGCGACTGGCGGGACCGGGACCTCACGCCGAGCCCGGCCGCCGCCGATCCGGAGCTGGACGGCTCGAATGACTGAGCAGCGGCGGGCGGAGCGGCTGGACCAGCCGCGCGAGCCCCGGGGCGTCAAGCTGCCCCGGATCGACCAGGAGACCTTCGGCCGGTGGTCCGAGGGCATCGCCCGGGGCATGGGCACGGCGAACTTCATCGTCTACATGACGCTGGTGATCGCGGCCTGGTTCGCCTGGAACACCCTGGCCCCGGAGAGTCTGCGCTTCGACCCGTACACCTTCACGTTCCTGACCCTGGTGCTCTCCATCCAGGCCTCCTACGCGGCCCCGCTGATCCTGCTCGCGCAGAACCGGCAGTCGGACCGGGACCGGGTGGGGATGGAGGAGGACCGGCGGCGGGCGACCATGCAGAAGGCCGAGACGGAATACCTGGCCCGGGAGATCGCCGCGCTGCGGATCGCGATGGGCGAGGTGGCCACCCGGGATTTCCTCCGCTCCGAACTGGCCCGGCTCGCCGAGGAGCTGGACGACGCGGCGCAGCGCCGGCAGCGGCTGGAGCGACGGCAGCAGGAGCGCGCATCGCGCGGTGGCGAGCCGCTCGACGAGCCGCGCGACGACCTGGACGGCGACTTCGCCCGGGACGGCCGGACGGAGGGCTGAGCCCGGTCCGCCCCTCGCCCGGTGCCATCGATTCGCTCACACCCGCCCCCGGCCAGCGGCGGTCGCCGATGACCACCGACGTAACATTGCCGGCATGTCAGCACCCGTCAGCACCATCTCCGACGCGATCCAGGCCGCCCTGGCCACCGTCAACGACCCGGAGATCCGTCGGCCGATCACCGAGCTGGGCATGGTCCGCTCCGCCGTGCGGGGCGACGACGGTGTCGTCCGGGTCGAGCTGCTGCTCACCGTGGCCGGCTGCCCGCTGAAGGACAAGCTGCGCAACGACATCACCGCCGCCGTGGCCGCGGTGCCGGGTGTGACGGGTGTCGAGATCGAGTTCGGCGTGATGAGCCCCGAGCAGCGCCAGGAGCTCCAGTCGAAGCTGCGCGGTGGCGGCGCCGCCACCCAGGAGCCGGTGATCCCGTTCGCCCAGCCCGGCTCCCGCACCCGGGTGTACGCCGTGGCCAGCGGCAAGGGCGGCGTCGGTAAGTCCAGCGTGACGGTCAACCTGGCCGCCGCGCTGGCCGCCCGCGGTCTCGCCGTCGGCGTGGTCGACGCCGACATCTACGGCCACTCGGTGCCCCGGATGCTCGGCGCGGACGGCAGCCCGACCCGGGTCGAGGACATGATCATGCCGCCGCAGGCGCACGGTGTGAAGGTCATCTCGATCGGCATGTTCACCCCGGGCAACGCGGCCGTGGTCTGGCGCGGCCCGATGCTGCACCGGGCGCTGCAGCAGTTCCTCGCCGACGTGTACTGGGGCGACCTGGACGTCCTGCTGCTGGACCTGCCCCCGGGCACCGGCGACATCGCCATCTCGGTGGCCCAGCTGCTCCCCAACGCCGAAATCCTGGTGGTCACCACCCCGCAGACCGCGGCCGCCGAGGTTGCCGAGCGGGCCGGCGCGATCGCGCTGCAGACCCACCAGCGGGTGGTCGGGGTCATCGAGAACATGTCGTGGATGGAGCTGCCGGACGGCTCGCGGGTGGAGGTCTTCGGCGCCGGTGGCGGCGAGGCGGTCTCCGAGTCGCTGAGCCGGACCATCGGCGCGCCGGTGCCGCTGCTGGGTCAGATCCCGCTCGACACCCGGGTCCGTGAGGGCGGCGACGCCGGCATCCCGATCGTGCTGTCCCAGCCGGACGCCCCGGCCGCCAAGGCGCTCAACCAGGTCGCCGACCGCCTGGCGGTCCGCCGTGAGTCCCTCCTCGGCAAGCCGCTCGGCCTCAAGCCCGCCGGCCGCTGATCTCTGCCTGACGACGAAAGGGCATCCCGTGCCGGGGTGCCCTTTCTCGTGTCCGGATCCCGCTTCCGGGACCGCCGCGGCGCCCGGCCGCCGACGGCCCGGCGGTCAGGTGGCGTCGTCGTAGCTGGGGCGGGGGGCGGGGGCGGTGCCGCCGGTGGCCGTGGCCGGGCGGGTGCCGTTGCCACGCAGGTCCGCAGCGTTCGCGACGTCCTTCAGCTCGTTGTGCACGCCGGTGACGTCCGAGCGCAGATTGTCGTACATGCCCTGCAACGGCTTCCGGATCGCTTCCTCGTCCGACTCGCTGAGCAGGTGCTTCCGGATGAACGCCTTGGGGTGCAGATCCTCCAGCTGGATGTCGGTGCCCAGCTCACGGCTCAGGTCGCCGGTGGCGTTGCGGGCCATGTTGCGCAGGTTGCGCACCAGCCGGAGGCCGTCGTTGATCACGGTGGGTAGCCGGTCCCCGAAGATCAGCAGTGCCAGGAGCAGCAGCGCGGCGATCTCCCACCAGTTCAGGTTGTCGAGCACTCCGGCCTCCTCGTCCGCGTCAGGGCAAGACTACGCACGTCGGGGGCCACTCCGGGAGGGGGTGACGGGTGGTCACTTCGCATCTGCGGCGAGCGTCACCGAGGCTTTCTGCCCGGCGGATCCCCGCCGGTACTCGACCGTCACCACCGAGCCGGGCGCGTACTTGCGGACCAGCGCGACCAGGTCGCTCGGCTCGCTCGTCGGCCGGCCGTTCAGCCGCAGGATCACGTCGCCGGCCTTCAGCCCGGCCGCCGCCGCCGGGCCGGCCGGCTCCACCGCGTTGAGTCGTACACCGGCGCCGGCCGCCAACCCCATGCCGCCGACCTGGGCGCCGATCACCGTACGCCGGGCCTTGCCGGTGCCGATGATGTCCTGGGTGACCCGCTTGGCCTGGTTGATCGGGATGGCGAAGGCGAGCCCGATGTTGCCCGCCTCCTGGCCGTCGGCGACCAGCGACTTGATCGTCGAGTTCACCCCGACCACCCGGCCGCCCGTGTCGACCAGCGGGCCGCCGGAGTTGCCGTGGTTGACCGCCGCGTCGGTCTGGATCGCCGCGTAGTAGCGCACCGGGCCACCCGGCTCGCTGGCCTGCATCGTCCGGTCCAGGGCGCTGACGATCCCCGCGGTGACCGTGTTGGCCAGCGAGAGCGGCGAGCCGACGGCGAGCACCGGGTCGCCGACGGCCAGCGCGTCGGAGTCGCCGAACTCCACCGGCTTGAGCCCGGCACGGGACACCTTGATCACCGCGATGTCCGACTCCGGGTCCTGCCCGACCACGGCCGCCACGGCGGCGGAGCCGTCGTTGAAGATCACCGTCGCCTTGCCGGTGCTGCCCGAGACCACGTGGTCGTTGGTGATCACGTGCCCGTCGGCGCTGACGATGAAGCCGGAACCCTCGCTGATCCCGCCGAGGCTGGCCACCCGGACGGTGACCACGCTGGGCAGGACCTTCTCGGCTACGCCGGCCAGTGACTCCGGCTTGCGCTGGGCCAGGGCCGGGGCCTCGGCGGGACGGGCGCCGAGCACGGTGGCACCCCCGCCGCCGCGCAGGAATGCGTAGGTCAGGGCGCTGCCGAGCGAGCCCGCCAGCAACGCCGTGACCAGCGAAATCAGCACGACCTGGCGCAGCTTCGGGCGGTCGGGATCGTCCGGGTCGGCGACCGGCTCCGGCTCGCCGCCAGCGCCGGGGACGGCTGGCACCACCACTGCGGCGGGCGCGTACGGGTCGCGCCACGGGTCGGCGAGCGCGTCGGACCACCAGGGCGACGTCGGGCCGCCCCCGTACGGCCCTGACGGGGACCCGGGTGCCGGCCGTCCCGCCGGTGCCGGAGTTCCGCCGGGCTGGCGCCAGTCCCAGCCGTCGGTCACGTCGGTGCCTCCCAGTCCGTCCCGCATCCCGCGCCGCGATCCGGTGGGGCCGTCCGGCAGCGCCGCGCGGGATACCGTCCAGGATTGCACGGATGCCCCGGGTGGGGTCAGCGGTTGCCCCCCGTGATCGTCGAGCGACCGACTCGCGGCTGCGCGCGTCGGGCCCCGCCTCTAGGCTCATACCGCCAACCCGCCCCCCGCACCACTCCCGCCGCCCGGAGGTGTCCCATCGCCACGGTCGCCAGTTCCGGCAACTCGACGGCCCAGGCCCTGCAGTTCGCCGAGTCCTACGTCACCGAGGATCTGGTGCTGCGGACCGCCCGCAGCCTCGCCCGCGAGGTGGGTGTCGACGCGGTGACGCCGGGAGCCGGCGCCGCGCTGCGACTGCTCGCCGCCGCCGGCAACGCCCGGTCGGTGGTGGAGATCGGCACCGGCACCGGGGTCAGCAGCGTCTGGCTGCTGCGCGGCATGCGACCCGACGGGGTGCTCACCACCATCGACGTGGAGGTGGAGCACCAGCGGATCGCCCGACGGATCTTCCTCGAGGCGGGGTTCCCGTCGGGGCGGACCCGGATCATCACCGGCCGGGCCCTCGACGTGCTGCCGCGGCTCGCCGACGGCGCCTACGACCTGGTCTTCGTCGACGCCGAGGCGACCGGCTTCACCGCCTGCGTGGACGCGGCGCTGCGGCTGCTGCGGCCCGGCGGGGTGCTGGCGCTCAACGGCACGCTGGCCGGCGGCCGGATCGGCGACCCGGCCGCCCGGGACGTCGAGACGGTCACCGTCCGGGAGACGATCAAGGCGATCCGGGAGTCGGAGCACTGGATTCCCGCGCTGCTCCCGGTCGGGCACGGCCTGCTCGCCGCGGTGAAGTGCTGAGCCGACCCCGCGTCCGGCGCACCGCCGGGTCCGCCGGGCGTGGGGTCGGTGCGGGCCGTCAGCCCAGCGTCGTCAGCCAGCGCAGCAGCCCGCGTACGCCCCAGCCGGTGGCGCCCCGGGTCAGCTCGGCGTCGTCCTCTTCCGCCCAGGAGGGGGCGGACATGTCGACGTGCACCCAGCGGTCCCGCAGATCGCCGGTGAACTCGCGGAGGAAGAGCGCGGCGGTCACCGAGCCGGCGCCGCCGGTCGGCGAGCTGTGCAGGTCGGCCAGGTCGCTGCCCAGGTACTCCACGTAGTCGGCGGGCAGCGGCATCCGCCAGGCGGCCTCACCGGCGGCGTCGATCGCGGCCAGCAGGTCGGCGGCGAGCTGGTCGTTCTCGCTGTAGAGGGCGCCGTGCCGCTTGCCGAGGGCCACCGCGTTCGCGCCGGTCAGCGTGGCCAGGTCGACCAGCAGGTCGGGGTCGAGCTCCTGGACCGCGTACGCCATCGCGTCGGCGAGCACCAGCCGGCCCTCGGCGTCGGAGTTGGTGGTCTCGCTGGTCAGGCCCCCGTAGTGGCGGACGATGTCGCCGGGGCGGAACGCCGACCCGCTGACCATGTTCTCCGCCAGCGGCGCCAGCGTGGTGATCCGGACCGGCAGCCGCAGCGCGGCGGCGCCCAGGGTCGCGGCGAGCACGGCGGCGGCGCCGGCCATGTCCTTGCGCATCAGCTTCATCGCCGGTACCGGCTTGATCGAGATGCCGCCGGTGTCGAAGGTGATCCCCTTGCCCACCAGCACCACGTGGGTGCGCGCGTCCGCCGGCCGCCAGTCCAGCTCGACCAGGCGGGGTCCGCTGGCCGAGCCGCAGCCGACCGCGAGGATGCCGCCGAAGCCCTCGGCCGCCAGCTCCTCCGGCTCCCGTACCCGCAGGTGCAGGTCCGGCCGCCCGGCCACGGCGCGCTCCACCTGCTCGGCGAACCACCGTGGGTTCTTCACCGACGAGGGGGTGTTGGTGAGGTCCCGGGCCAGCCGGGTCATCTCGGCGGTGGTCCGGGCCGCCGCCAGGGTCGGGGCGAGCGCGTCCGGGTCGGCCACCACGACGTCCACCTCGGCCAGCGCGGGCGCTCCGCCGGCCTCGGTCATCCGGAACCGGTACGACCCCAGCAGCAGTCCCTCGGTCAGGCCGCGCAGCGCGACCGCGGGGTCGGCCGGCAGCATCACCGTGACGTGCGTCTCATTCTCGGCGGCCCGGGCGAGCGCCGCGCCGGCGGTCCGCCAGCCCCGCTCGTCGCCGTCGCCGACGCCGAGCAACATGAGCCGCTGCGGCGTGCCGTCGGGTCGCAGGTGCTCCAGCAGTTCGCCGGCGCGCCCGGTCAGCCGCGCGGCGGGCAGCAGGGCGTCCGCCTCGCCCGACACCTCGCCGGGAGGCGGCGGTGTGGTCGGGACCAGCGCCGCCGCGGCGTCCGGCCCCTCGGCCGGCCCCACGGGACGAATGGGCAGGACGAGAGTGTCGAGCCGCTCGGGCCCGCTCACCAGACGAATGGCCAGCACGCTGGACCGTACCTCCAGAAAAAGTTCACGAAACGGAACAGCCGCCGCTTCCCGGCATGTGAAGACCCTGAACCACCGGCTGGGCCGGTGGCTCAGGGAAAGACGAACCGTCCGCGCGGCAGACGCCGCGCGGACCGCTCCTCGATCAGCCGGCGGCTGTCTTCAACGCGTCACCGAGCGCGTTGGCCTCGTCGGGAGTCATCTCGACGACGAGCCGGCCACCGCCCTCCAGCGGGACCCGCATGACGATGCCCCGACCCTCCTTGGTGACTTCCAGCGGACCGTCGCCCGTCCGCGGCTTCATCGCCGCCATGTTGTCTCCCCTCAGACCTACACCAGGGTCGGTGGGTTGCCCCACAGCCACTTCGCCATCACCACCGCAGCCTTCGCGGGGTGTCGACCAATGATTTTCCCTGATGAACACCGCCGGACCCAAACCGAAGCAGCATTGATGTAACAGCATCTAGTTTATCTTGGATAGGCCTGTCACAATGTGCGGTCATGCAGGCACGGTCGGCACTCTTCGACCTGTACGGCGACCACCTCCGTGCGAGGGGTGGGCGCGCACCGGTCGCCGCCCTGGTCAAGCTGCTGGCACCGCTCGGGATCGCACCTCCGGCCGTGCGCACCGCAGTCTCCAGGATGGTCCGCCAGGGCTGGCTCGACCCCCTCCGGCTGGCCTCCGGCCCCGGATATTCGATCACACCGAAAGCGGCCCGCCGGCTCGACGAGGCGGCCGCGCGGATCTACCGGACCGGGCGGGTCAGCTGGGACGGTCGGTTCGACCTGCTGGTCCTGACGGCCCCCGCCGCCCGGCGGGACCGCCAGCGGCTCGCCGCCAACCTGACCTTCCTCGGGTACGGCACGCTCGACGACTGCACCTGGGTGGCCACCCGCCCCGGAGAGGACGTGGACTTCCTGCTCGCCGAGGCGGGCGTGCGCTACGAGCGGTTCACCGCCGCGCACGTCGCCGGCACCCCGGGCGCGATGGGCGTGGTCCGCCGCGCCTGGGACCTCACCGAGATCGGCCGCGCCTACGAACGGTTCGTCGCCGAGCAGAAGCCACTGCTGACCGGGGTGACCGTACGCAGCAGCGACGAGGAGGCGTACGCGGCCCGGTTCCGGCTCGTGCACGCGTGGCGTACCTTCCTCTTCCGGGACCCGCAGCTCCCCCCGGCGCTGCTCCCCGAGCGCTGGACCGGAACCAGCGCGGCCAGTTTCTTCGACCGACACGCGGCCCGGCTTCGGCCGGCCGCCGACCGGTACGTCGAACAGTGCCTCGACGCCAACAACCGCCTCGCCCGACTGAAGGGTCGTTGAGAACGTGACCGAGCCGCTGCTCGTCGACCGCACCGACGCCGTCGTCACCCTGACGCTGAACCGCCCGACCGCGATGAACTCGCTCGATGTGGCGCTCAAGGAGGCGCTCCGGGACACCCTCGCCGAGCTGGAGACGGACCGCTCCTGCCGGGCGGTCGTGCTGGCCGGGGCGGGCGGATCGTTCAGCGCCGGGCAGGACCTCCGCGAACACGTGCAGACCCTGGAAGCGGCCGACGCCGACCCGCTGGCCACCGTGCGGGCCCACTACAACCCGATCGCCGCCCGGCTGGCCAACCTGCCCAAGCCGGTGGTCGCCGCGGTCCGCGGGATGGCGGCCGGGGCCGGCGCCTCGCTGGCCTTCCTGGCCGACTTCCGGATCGGCGGCCCGAAGACGCGGTTCCTGATGGCCTTCGCCGGGGTCGGTCTCGCCGCCGACACCGGCGCCTCCTGGACGCTGCCCCGGCTGGTCGGCCATGCCAAGGCCGTCGAGCTGCTGATGCTCGCCGAGCCGGTGAGCGCCGAGGAGGCCTGCCGGCTGGGCCTGCTCACCAAGCTGGTGGACGACGACGAGCAGGTGCTGCCCACCGCGCAGGAGCTGGCCGCCCGGCTCGCCGCCGGCCCGACCGTGGCGTACGGGGCGATCAAGCGGCAGCTCTCCATCGCCGACGCGGGCACCCTCGCCGACGCCCTCGCCGCCGAGGCGCAGGCCCAGTCGATCTGCGGCGCCACCGCCGACCACCGGGCGGCCACGATGGCCTTCGTGAACAAGCAGAAACCGGTCTTCGAGGGCCGCTGACGCACCGCCGCACCCGATTCGCTCCGCCCTCGTTCACGGAAAGAGTGGCCATCCGGCGGAAAATGAGCCCTCTTTGCGAGAAAGAGTGGCCTGCCGCCCGGCGCTCGGCCCGCGGGGCGGGGCGGGCGGGAGGCGGGAGGGGGGTCAGCGGGCGACGTAGCCGCCGTCGACCGGGATGGTGTGGCCGGTGATCCAGGCGGCATCGTCCGAGGCGAGGAAGGCGACCACCCCGGCGACGTCGTCCGGGGTGGGGATGCCGGGCTTCGGGTTGAACGACTCCATCTGCCGCCGCATCTGCCCCGGGTCCGGCGCGCTGTCGATGAAGTGCTCCACCAGCGGGGTCATCACCACCGTCGGGGCGATCGCGTTGACCCGGATGCCGCGGGCCGCGTACTCGATGGCCGCTGAGCGGGTCAGGCCGACGATGCCGGCCTTGGTGAAGGTGTACGGGGAGATGTTCTCCTGGGCGGCCAGCGCGGTGGTGGAGGAGGTGTTCACGATCGCGCCACCGCCGCCGCGCAGCATCGCCCCGATGCCGTACCGGAGGACGAAGAAGACGCCGTCGCCGTTGACCCGGCGCACCCGCTCCCAGTTCGCCACGTCCATCTCGTGCAGTGGCTGCTGCTGCCCGTCGATGCCGGCGTTGTTGAAGATGACGTCGAGCCGGCCGTACCGCTGCATGGCGTCGGCGATGCCCCGCTCCACGGAGGTGGCCTCGCCGGTGTCCATGACCACCGCGTACCCGTCGGGGAGCCCGCCCGCGACGCGCTCGGCGCCCTCGGCGTCGATGTCGGCGATCACCACCTTGGCGCCCTCGGCGGCGAACCGCCGCGCGGCCGCCTCGCCGAGCCCGGACGCCCCGCCGGTGACGAGCGCGACCCTGTCCTCGAACCGCATGGGGCCCCCTCGCGGGACCGGCCGGCGCCGGCCCTCCCCGCACCGTAACCGGGCATCGGTCGGTCAGTCGTCCTCTTCGGGATCCTGGTTGGCCTCCGCGCCGAGCACGAACGCCTGCATGGCCAGCTCGTCGCCGGAGGGCGAGACGAAGGCGGGCAGCTCGCGCGGCCC
Source organism: Micromonospora sp. RTP1Z1 (assembly GCF_033804685.1). Classification (NCBI taxonomy): domain Bacteria; kingdom Bacillati; phylum Actinomycetota; class Actinomycetes; order Micromonosporales; family Micromonosporaceae; genus Micromonospora; species Micromonospora sp. RTP1Z1. Next base: position 4,433 of record NZ_JAPFQV010000078.1, on the reverse strand, counting down.
CAGCTCCTGCACGTACGCCCAGAAGAGCCGGACCGCCTCGGCGGGCGAGGCCGCCTCGATCGGCAGGTCCAGGCTGACCAGCCAGGAGCGGCGCGCCGGCGGCGGGCCGAGCCGGTCGGCCAGCTGCCGCCAGGTGGCCACGTCGAGCCCGGTCACCGGCCCGTCGAGGGCCAGGCCGTCCGCCGGCACCGGCTCGTCGAAGACCCGCCGGGTGTACGTCACCACGAGCGCCCCCGGACCGGCCTCTGACTGCGGATCGTCCGGATCCTCCCGGGTCTCCCCGGTCGCCGCGGCGACCCGGCCGAGGGCCACCAGCCGGGGCGACCCGTCGACCAGCACCGCGACCGGATCCCCGGGCCGGGGCCGGGCCGACCCGTCCAGCCCGGTCAGCTCCAGGGTGTCGTGGTGCACGAGCCGCTCGGCCTCGTACCGCTCGGCGGGCAGCAGCACCGCCCAGGCGCCGGGCCCGCTGCCGCCGTCGATCGTCCCGCTCGCGCGGACCTCGGTGTCGGTCATGGCCCAATCCCATCACGCAGGGTCGGCGTCGGTGCCGTCACGTCGGCCGGACGCCGTCGCGTCACGCCCAGCCGGCCGACCCGGCCCGGTCGGCGGTCACGTGACAGCCGGCGAGGTGGTCGTCGACCATCCCGGTGGCCTGCATCAGCGCGTACGCGGTGGTCGGGCCGACGAACCGGAAGCCGCGCTTCTTGAGCGCCTTGGCCAGCGCGGTGGACTCGGGGGTGAGCGCCGGAACCTCGGCGAACGACCGAGGCCGGGCTGCCCGGGGCGCCGGCGCGTACGACCAGAGCAGCGCGGAGAGCCCGTCGGGCAGTTCCAGCGCGGCCCGGGCGTTGGCGATCGCCGCCTCGACCTTGGCGCGGTTGCGCACGATGCCGGAGTCGGCGAGCAGGCGGGCGACGTCCGCCTCGCCGTAGCCGGCGACCTTCTCGAGGCGGAACTCGTCGAAGGCGAGCCGGAACGCGGGTCGCTTGCGCAGGATGGTCAGCCAGGACAGGCCGGACTGGAACGCCTCCAGGGTCAGCCGCTCGTAGAGCGCGTCGTCGCCGCGCAGCGGCCGGCCCCACTCCGTGTCGTGGTAGACGGCGTAGTCCGGGGTGCTCGCGCCCCAGGCGCAGCGGGGCAGCCCTTCCGGGCCGGTCACCAGGTCAGTCACGGCCTACACGGTAGGCCAGCCCACCGACAGTGGGCGGCTCGGTCAGGGCAGCCGGCCCTGCTCCACCAGCCGGGCGAACTTCTTGAGCACCTGGGTCAGGCCCAACTTCGAGCCGGGCCAGAGCAGCGGCCAGGCGACCCGGCCGGAGGCCCCGCCGGGCAGGTGGAACCACTCGTGCCAGACCACCTGGGTCCGGCCCCGTTCCACCGGGGTGCAGCGGAGCACGCCCGGCCCGCGCAGCAGCCGCCCGCAGTGCACCACGCCGACCTCGTACGGCGCGTCGACCCGGACCACCCGCATCTCGTCCCGCAGCACCGCCGGGCCGAGCGCGGTGACCGCCTCGACCAGGCTGCCCTCGCCGCCGTCGCCCTCGACCACCCGGACGGTGGTGAAGGGGATCCAGTCGGACTGCCGTTCCCAGGCGGTCAGCGCGGCGAAGACCCGCTCGGCGGGGGCGTCGACGATCACCGTGGCGGTCACCTCGCCGGCGCCCGGCTGGGCCGCCTCGGCCAGCCCGTCGGCGCCCTCCGGCCCGGTCACGCCAACTCCGACCGGACGACCGCGCCACGCTCCCGCTCGCCGTCACCGTCGCCGTCGGTGGCGGCCGGGCCCTGCGCCGGCCGGCCGACCTCCCGGCCGGGGTCAGTGCCCGGGGCGTCGGCGGCCGGGGAGGAGGTGGGGTCGGCCAGCGGCCGGAGCGGGACCTCGCGGTCGGCCGGCTCCTGGTCGACGGGCGCCGCGACCGGGGCGACCTCACCAGCGGGTGTCGCCGGGGCGGGCGTGGGGAGCACCGCCTCGTCGTCCACGGCAGCCGCGGCCGGTGCTGCCGCCACCCCGGCCTCAGCGTCCAACGCCTCAGCCGGGGCGTCGCCGGCCGGGCTCGCCGCGTCGGTCGGGGCGTCGCCGGCCGGGCTGGCCGCGTCGGTCGGGGCGTCGGCGGCGGGGCTCGCGCCGGCGGCCGCCTCGCGGGCGTTGCGCAGCGCGTCGGCGTCCGCCGTGCGCCCCTCGCGCAGCGCGAGGACCTCCGCCTCGAGCACGCTGATCAGCTCGGACTTGTAGCCGATGTCGTAGGCCGCCCGGCGCATCGCCTGGTCGACCTGGGCCATCCGGTAACCGCGCAGGGCGGTGTCGAAGCGGGCCTCGGCGACGTCCGACTCGCGCAACGGGCGACTGCCCGGCAGGGGCACGGCCCGCCCGTCCGGCTCGGCCGGCGCCAGGCCCTGATCACGCCCGGAGACCAGCACCGTCACCCCGAACACCACCGCCGCGACGGTCAACGCGACGACCAAGAGGAGCAGAACCTCACCCATGGGGAGATCGTGGCATGCGGGCCGGCCCCGGGCGAGCCCTCCACCCGCTCCGATCATGAATCCCAACCCGTGGACGTACCGGACGGGGCGGTCGGCGGCGGACCGGATAGCGTCGGGGGGCGGCCGGCGGTACGGCCGACGGTGGGCGGAGACCAGGAGGCGGGATGGCCGGGGCGCTGCGGCTCGGTGGGCGGACGTTCGCCCCCGGGGACCTGGTGGTGATGGCGATCGTCAACCGCACGCCCGACTCGTTCTTCGACCGGGGCGCCACCTTCGCGGCGGACAGCGCGCTGCGCGCGGTGGAACGCGCGGTCACCGAGGGCGCGGAGATCATCGACATCGGCGGGGTGAAGGCGGGGCCGGGCGAGGAGGTCGACGTCGCCGAGGAGATCCGCCGGACGGTGGACACCATCGCCGCGGTCCGGGCCGCCTTCCCCGACGTGGTCATCTCGATCGACACCTGGCGGGCCGAGGTGGCGGTGGAGGCGGTGGCGGCCGGCGCCGACCTGCTGAACGACACCTGGTCGGGCGCGGACCCCGCGCTGGCCCGCGTCGCCGCGGCGACCGGCGCCGGGCTGGTCTGCTCGCACGCGGGCGGGCTCAGTCCGCGTACCCGGCCGCACCGGGCGGCCTTCGACGACGTGGTGGCCGACGTGGTCGCGACGGTGACCGGGCTCGCCGAGCGGGCGGTCGCCCTCGGCGTACGTCCCGACGGCATCCTGATCGACCCGGCGCACGACTTCGGCAAGAACACCCGGCACTCGCTGGAGATCACCCGGCGGCTCGCGGAGCTCTCCGGGACCGGGTGGCCGCTGCTGGTCGCGCTGTCGAACAAGGACTTCATCGGCGAGACGTTGGACCTGCCGGTGCCGGAGCGGCTGGAGGGCACCCTGGCCGCGACCGCGGTCTCGGCCTGGCTCGGGGCCCGGGTGTTCCGCGCTCACCAGGTGCTCCAGACACGTCGGGTGCTGGACATGGTCGCCTCGATCCGGGGCGACCGGCCGCCCACCCTGACCCGGCGCGGCCTGGCCTGACCGGCCGCCGGCCTGGCCTGACCGGCCCCGGGCGGGTGGGGATCAGGTCCAGCGCAGGATGTTCTTCCGCCAGGCGTAGAGGATGCCGAGCGCGACCACGGCGACGAAGATCCCCATCTCGACCACGGTGGTCGCGCCGAACCCGGGCCGGTCGAAGACCAGCGCCCACGGGAAGAGGAAGACCGCCTCGACCGCGAAGAGCACGTAGAGGTACGCGTAGACGTAGTAGCGGATCTGCATCTGCGCCCAGTCGCCGCCGACCGGGTCGACGCCACACTCGTAGCTGGTCCGCTTGCCCCAGGGATCGGCCGGACGGGCAGGACGTAACACCCGATTGGCCGAGAACGCCGTAACGAAGAAGAGGACGCTCGCGAGCAGCAGGAGACCGAGGGTGGCGTACGAGCCGAGGTAACCGGTCACGGAGGAGGAGCCTACCGTGCCCACCGCCGAGGCGTACCGAACACGTTACGGATTCGTTCCCTTGTGAGACTAGTGTCGCGAGACAACCATTACCGAATAACGGGACCTCACTGAGTGTCACGGAGGACAGATGGCCGAGCTGCCCGTACGCCCCGATCGGCGGGTTGCCCGGCGACGTACCTCGGCACTGCTGGCGGCGTCGCTCGCGGCCGGCCTGGCGACGGCGGTCGCGGTGGCCCCGGCGTGGGCGACCGCGTCACCGGCCGCGACGAGCGTGGTCAACGCGGCGACCGATCCGGCGGGCGAGCCCGGTGCCGACCCGACGGACAGCACTCCCCCCGTCGACCCGACCGCGACGGACCCCGGGTCGACCGAGGCGCCGCCGACCGAGAGCGCGCCACCGGAGACCACCCCGCCTGCCCCGACGACCGAGCCGGTGCCGGAAACCACCGCCCCGGGGGACCCGGTGCCGACCACCACGGCGCCCACCACCAC
>NZ_JAPFQV010000077.1:0-29471 GCF_033804685.1 Micromonospora sp. RTP1Z1 | reverse complement strand
GATTCGTCCGCGGCATCCCACAACCACCCGCCCTACCCGAACCCGCGTGGATCAACAAGCCCAACGACGAGCCGACTCAGTCAACGAACCCCTGAACCATCCGCCCCGAAAAGGTTGACACCTTCCGAAGTGCGCCCAGGCCTCCTCATCGCCTTTGCCCCAGATTCGCAGGTCGGCTAACCCGTCAACACTGCGCGCCGCCGGCAGGAAGCCGACCCATGAGTCGAGCGCAACCGCGTCGCCGATGACCATCCCGGACGGGTCCACGGGCAGATCACCCAGGACCACCGGTTCCTCTCCAGCTGACACCGCCGACCACGGCAGGTTCAGCTCGATTTCGAGCGTGGCTATGGTGTCGATTGCCTCGTATGTACCGGGCCGGGTCCGCGCAGTCACCGTCAACGCTCCGGGTCCGGCCGGCACTGCGACCGCCTCGGCGAGCCAGTCCTGCAGGTGGGCGCCGCCCGCATCCGCCGCCCGCATCGCACGAGCCGACAACGGCTTCCCAAGGTCGGCCCACTGATCGAGAAACCCGCCGCAGGCCAGCACGACAGTCCGCGACGGCACCACCACCCGACGCAGTGCCACAGTCATCGACGCGGAATCGTCACTGCTGTTCACCGCTGCCGATCATCACACCCCATGGGCCTTTGGGGCATCCGCTCATCGGCACGTCCGGACGGCAACCGGGCCAGCTCGGCGTGACGCTGCGTAGCGCGCGGATCGCGGCATGTGCCATGTGCGGATGTTGCTCGCTGCCGGTGGCCTTTTACACTGTCACGATGATCGGTCCCACCACCCTTCCAGGAGGCGTACTACTGCGCCCACTGGATTTCGGCGACGCGCCTGCGCTGCTCGACGCGTACATCCGCAGTCGTGAGCATCTGCGTCCCTTCGAGCCGGTGCGACCCGACTCGTTTTGGACGCTTGCAGGTCAGCAGAGGCGGCTCGACACGATGGTGCAGCATCAGAAGGAGGGCAGGCTACTGGCCTGCGCGATGCTGCGTGACGGTCGGGTGCTGGGGTGTGCAACGCTTAACACGATCGTGCTCGGTCCTTTCTGCAGCGCAAGTCTGGGGTACTGGGTGGAACCCGCCGAGGTCGGGCGAGGCCTCGCGAGCGCCGCTGTCGCAGCGCTCTGCCGGATCGCCGACCAGGAGCTTCGTCTACACAGGATCGAAGCAAGCACGAGCCCGCTGAACCTCGCCTCTCAGCGGGTGCTGGCCAAGAATGGGTTTGAACAGTGGGGAACGGCGCGCAAATACCTGCACATCAACGGTAGGTGGCAGGACTCCCACCTGTTCCAGCGGATTCTCAACGATCGGCCACCGAGCTTCGACTGAGGATGTAGATGAACATCCGCACATCGGCAGTTCAGGGGGCCCGCTCGACTCAGAGGCCAGCTACCGAGCGTGATTGCCTCGATCGGCCAGCACGCACGGACGGCGGCAGAAGCATGCACCGACGGGATCCGCCCGGCCTGCGCCACGCGGCGGTTTCGTGATCAAGACTGTGGCAGTCGATTATCATGTGTCGCGTGACGGAGGTCAGCTGGCTCGGCGTACGAGAGCGGGTGGCCGCAATCGCCTCCGCGGAGGCCAGCCAAAAGGTCTTCGGCACCTCGGGTCACAGGTTTGTGCTGCACCCAGTTCTGGCCGCCGCCGAGCTGGTCGACCTGGAACAGGTCATCGGCGCCCGTCTTCCAGAGGAGTACCGCGCCTTCCTGCTGGAAGTCGGCAACGGCGGCGCCGGCCCCGGCTACGGAATCGAGCGGGTCGAGCGGACCACTGACGGCTGGCAGTGGACGGGCCATGGCGTCACGACAGCGGCCAAGCTAGGCGTACCGTTCCAGCCGTTCGACCAGCAGGTGTACGCGGAGCACGACGCGAAGCGGCCGGTGGAAAGTGACTTTCCGGACCACGGCTCGTTCATGGAAGCGAGCCGGGCGTGGGTGCAACGCTTTGACGATCTTCACGACGAGGAGACCTTCGGGGCCATCGCGCTCTCGCATCAGGGCTGCGGCTACTACTGGCTCCTCGTTGTTTCGGGGCCTGAGCCTGGCACCGTGTGGGACGACAGCCGAGCAGCCGACATGCCGTTGTCGCCATTGACCGATCCGGCCGGCCAACGGCTGACCTTCGAACGGTGGTACTTGGACTGGCTAACCCGGGCGGAGGCGGCCGTAGCCTCCGCTGACGGGGCCTGATCCGGGAAGGCGGCATCCGCACTGTTCTCGGCAGTTCCGGATGGCGAGCGGCAGCTCCAACCGTCACGCTGCGTGCGCGCGGATCGCGGCAGGAGCGGATGCCTGCGGGGTTCAGCTGCGGCTGGCGTACAGGTACACGGTGACTGCATCGGGTGCGTCGAGGTTGACCAGGAGCGCTCCGCGTGTGCCGTCTGCAGTGGGTTGCTCCTCGTCGAGGCCGGAGATGGTCTTGGCGGTTTCGGGGTCCCACAGGTTGCCGCCACCGACGTTGTGTTTGGCGTCGACTGCCCGAAGCCCCGGCGCGAGAGCCGTCGTGAAATTCGCCGCGGCGACGAAGGCGTCGAGTTCGGTGCGCGGCATGCGGACCTTCGCCGAGAGCTGGGTTTCCAGGCCGTTGCTGTACGCGGCGGTGAGCAGCACGCTGCCGGGCGGCAGGGTCACGTGAGCGACGGCTTCCAGCTGGGCCGCGCTGGCGACCTCCGGCTTGGACTGTACCGGGAGCAGGTCTATGTCATTGCTGCCGACAGACAGCCCCGCCACACCGCACGCGATCAGCGACAGAAGCAGGCTGATGCACGCAAGCACGAGTGCGGCCATGCCACTCCGGTTGCGCGTCCTCGGCGCCGCGGTCTCGATCATGGCCAACACGATACGGCGCGCGCGCTCATCGGCAGATCTGGATGCCGTCGGCGGTCCCGCTCAGTGGCGGTAGCGGAGGTCTGCTCGTTCAGAACCGAATCTCCGTAGCGATGCACGGGTCGTCTGCTATCACCTCCACCGCCATCTCGACTTTGGCGGTCGATCTGTCGGCGAACACCAGTCGGACTTGGTAACCCCTCCCGTGGCCGTCTGTCACCGATGACCAATCCCATGTGTTGACGATGGTGAAGGACTCCACGAGGGGGAGGTGCCAATTCGGTTGGTTCATGCCGGGCAGTTGGACTGCGCTCGTGTCGTCTCCGCCGCAGAGCATCACGTCGGCGCCCGCGCGATCGCGTCCTTGCACGAGGGTCAGGTATCGATCGACCTCTTTGTCCGCTTCGCGCGATTCGTTGCGGTCGGAGTACTGAGCGAACCCAAGTGACAGCCCGCAGCAGGAGAGGAGCAGGGCAGTCACAACCGCCAGCGTCCAGCTGAGCCGGCGAGCCATGCTCTTCGGGACGGACTGCGACGGCCGGCCAGACATCGTGGACGATCATATCGAGGCGGCCGCGGGAAGGATCACGACGGCGCCGGATTGGGTGGATCGCTACCTGCCAGCGTCCTAGTGGGCGGACAACGCACTGTCATCGGCAGAGTCGGACGTCGGCACCCCGATCAGCGTGCAACTCGCTGATGAACGGTCAGTGTTCGTGCTGATCCATCGCCATCTCCACCGCGATGAAACCCCCGAGCCGGGTGGTTCGCGGCCATGGTGGCGCCTCGGGCTTCCGTATCCAACTGAGATGGACGATCGCGAACGTGGCGTCCGACGCGCGGAAGACCACCGAGTCACAGCCCTCGCACTTCGCCACGGCTGTCAGGGCAAGACCGTGCAGTTCATGGCCCGCCGCGATCTCAGTCGCTGCCTCCTGCTCGAACGTCCGAGCGCTCTCGCCTTCTAGTCGAGACCAGGGCTCGCGGAAGTCGGCTGAACTCACATACGCAGGGTGCCACGGAATGTGCGCTCATCGGCAGTTCCGGATGGCGAGCGGCAGCTCCTGCCGTCACGCTGCATGACGCGCGGATCGCGGCATGTGCGGACATCGATCAGCGAATCGTCATTCACAGACCAGAGCATCGAACTCCGGCTCGCTGACAACCCTGAGCCGCGTGCCAGAGTCCAGCACGAGGATTTTCCCGACCGGAAGGCCCTCCAGGTCGGTCAGCGTGAAGTCAACATTCGCCGCCGACCAGGAGTTGTCGGTGGTCCAGCCGTACAGCGAGAAGGTGCGTCCCGGCAGCATCGCCTGGGGCGTCTGCTTCCCCTTCACATCCGCGGCGGATGCAGCCCCCAACGGCCAGGCCAGCGAATGGGTCACGGTCGAACCGGTGAACTCCCACTGCCCCAGTTCAGCGGGTTGGCCATCTGACCCGCGTGGGTCATCTGGCCAATAGAGCGTCGCCCCATCCAGTGGGTGTTCGCAGGTGCGCACCACGCCGATGGGGTTGCCCTTCTCATCGACGGTAACGCCGGCGAGCCCGTCGACCGGAACGGTGCACGACGACAGCAGCATCCCCGATGTCAGCAGCATCAGCGCCATAACGACGTGCTTCGGTCTCGACCCTCCCACACCAACAGTATCGGCACGCTGGCACTCGGGCGGGGTGGCTGGGCCTCCTCCGAGTCTGAGTCGTTACGTCCCGTCGGCAAATCAACCTGCGACGCGGTCGGGTAGGCGGGACGCATTGCTGCGTCCCGCCCCCCTCAGAACCGTGCGTGCCACTCGTCGCGGCACACGGCTCAAGCAAGCCGCTTGGGCGATTTCAGGTGTGCTTCTGCAGGTTCCTGACCCTGGGCCAGTCGCCTTCCTTCGTCGCCTTGAAGATCCTGCCCCGTAGCCGCCGTACGTTCTCCTCGTGGCGCCGCCAGGCGACGGTGTCCCACTGTGGAGATACGTCCTTAGGTCCGTTCACTCCGAGGGCCGCCATCGCAACATCGAAAGCTAAAGCCGTCATCGCGTCTAACTTGTCCTTCGGTTCGGGTGGTTGCGGTGCGTCGTCGTCAAAGGCTCACCCGCCACACGTCAGCCTGCTTTCGCAGCCGGGCACAAGGTCCGGTATCCGGCCGGTTATACGACAACGACCGGTAGGAGGACCGGTCTAAACGTTCCCGCTTTCCCGTTGCCTTTCAGCCTGCCGGCGTTCGCTTCTTGGGCGTCCTGTTCCCGCCACGGAGTTGGGCTCTCCTCACGGTCGGCTTACCACGACATCCGAGGACGTCGTGGACCGTGCCGGGGTTTCCACGTTCCACACGCGTGAGACACGGCCGGGTCGGGTGCCCTCTTGACCCCGGAGGCGACGGTATCCACACGACCGTAGATGAGTCCTCGGTCGTCGTCTGCCGACTCTCAGCGGCTAGCCTCTTTATCTCCCCGGCACCACATGTCCGACCCGGGGAATTGCCGTGACGAGGCATCAACGAGGGTTCACCATATTCACCCTTTCGGCCTTCCCCTCACCTGTGACTCCCAGTCGGTGCGGGAGTCCTTGGGCTTTCCCCTGAGCTTCGCACCCAGCCATTACTAGCCACGCACGTCAGGGCGGGGACCGGTCTCGGACACTGACCGGGAGCTACGTCTCGGGCATCTACACCCGACCTCCAATCGACGTACTCACTCAACACGTGCGACCTCGTGTCGCACCTCATCTCGGCAGATCAGGATGCCGAGCGGTAGCGGCCGCCGTCACGCTCCGCCACGCGCGGATCGCGGCAGATCCGGATGTTTCGTGGCAGTCGCGACCTCGGCTGTTCCCTGTACGTATAACCCCCCCCGTTACCGAGAAACGAGCGCGGACACCCTATATGAGAATGCGCAGGTAACGGCCAGGCATCTGGCCGTGAGCGCAGAAGGTGCTGTCCGTTGGGGGATTCGTGTGCGGATCAGACTAGGCCGGATAGCAGCGCGGCAACCTCATCGGCGAGCGCGGCGTCGGGAGTACCCGGCCGGGAGAACGCCGATTCGACCGTGGCCGAAAGCAACCGCGCCCGCTCGTCACGCGTACCCGTTGAACCGACCGTGCGCTCGGCGTAGATGAAGCCCTCGAACACGGACTGGAAGGCGTAGGTCAGCTCCGGAGTCGCCAGATCCGTACGCACCAAGCCTCGCGCGGCCAGAACGTCTACATAGGACACCATCACCGTGTTGTGCCGGCCGCCGTCGTAGCCGGCCTCGGAGCCGACGAGCTTGCCCCACATCTGCACGTCGCCGATCACCATGCCGTACAGCAGCGGGCGGCGCAGGATCGCCAGGAAGAACTCCGCGGCGAAACGGTGCAGCAGCGCGACGGCGGGGTCGGCGTGTAGGGCGGTCACCATGTCGGCGATCGCGCCGCGTACCTCGCGGGCGAACACGGCGCCGAACAGCTCCTCGCGCGTCTTCCAATGCAGGTAGACAGTGCCCTTGCCGATGCCGGCGGCGCCGGCGACGTCGTCGATGGTGACGCGGCGGTAGCCGTGCCGGACCAGCATGTCGGCGGCGACATCGAGGATCTTCGTCTCGCGATCGGTGCGTGCAGTCACACCGGCACTCTAACACTTGACCAGATTTCGAACTTGGTCATACAGTCAACGCATGACTGCGAAGACCGTACTCATCTCTGGCGCCGGCGTGGCCGGCCCGACCCTCGCGTACTGGCTCGCCCGCAACGGATTCGCGCCGACGATCGTCGAGCGCGCCGCCGGCCAGCGCTCCAGCGGCAACCCCGTCGACGTACGCGGACCGGCATTCCCCATCGCCGAGAAGATGGGCCTGCTCCCTCGGCTGCGTGCGGCCGCGACGGCGACGACCGGCCTCGCCTTCGTCGACGCACAGGGACGGCGCAAGAGCCGCGTCGACCTGTCGGTCAACCGGGCCACCGAGGTCGAGGTGCCCCGGGCCGACCTGGCCGCGATCATCACTGAGGCCGTGGCCGGTAGCGCCGAGTTCATCTACGGCGACTCCATCTCAGCCCTCACCCAGGACGGTAGCGGTGTCGACGTCACCTTCGAACGGGGTGCACCGCGTCGGTTCGACCTGGTCATCGGCACCGACGGACAGCATTCGATGGTCCGGAGGCTCGCCTGGGGACCGGAGACGGACTTCGTCAGGCACCGCGGGCTCTACGTGGCCACCCTGCCCGTCGAGCGCGAGCTCAATCCGACGACCGACGTGCTGCTCTACGGCATGCCCGGCCGCCTCGCCTCCGTCCATCCGGTGCGCGGCGACGGCGGCATCGCGGCGTTCATCTGGCGCAGCAAACCCGTGCCCGGCTACGACTACCGCGACACCGCCCAGCACAAGCGCATCGTCGAGCAGGCGTACGCGGGCGGCGGCTGGATCGTGCCCGAGCTGATCGAGCGCGTACGCGATGCCGGAGACCTCTACTTCGATGCTGTCAGCCAGGTACGCCTCGACACCTGGTCCCAGGGGCGCATAGGGCTACTCGGCGACGCCGCGTCCTCGGTGTCACTGTTCGGCGACGGGTCGAGCCTGGCGATGACGGGGGCGTACACGCTCGCGCGGACGCTGGCCGAGCACCGCAACGACCTCGGGCAGGGCCTGAAGGCCTACGAGTACGAGCACCGCAAGCTCATTGCACCCAAGCAGAACGGGTTCGCCACGGCCGCGACGCTCATGGTGCCGGCCACCCGATTCGGGGTGGCCTTGCGCGACAACGGCGCCCGCCTGGTCACGGGCTGGCAGCGGCTTAAGGCCGGCGCAAGGTAAGATCAATTCACGGGGCACCCGCTGTTCGAAGATCGTTCGATCAAAGAACAGCGCCAACAAGAGATCGCGTCGCGAAGCGACGCGGGCCGTGAAGTTGTCCGGTCACCGTTCCCTCAATGGACAACCTGATCAACATCCGGACATCGGCAGATGAGTGACTCGCGAGCCAGCGCGGGGCCGGCGTCAGCATTGCGCCCTATTACTGAGCCTTACCAGGATCGATCGCGCTTGATCTCAGTGGGACTTGCCGATGGAGTCTGTGAGACTGCCAGCCATCGTTGAGCTCGGGCGCCTGCCGGGATGCAGCATTGGCCACGTTCGGTCGTACCTGCCTGGGCACGTTCACTTGTACGCCGACAAGGCCCTTACTGACTTGTCGAGGCGATGCTGCCCTGAAGAACCTGGTGAAGCCTGTCGCTGGGGTGAAGTCCCGCGCGGGTGAGCCGACGCTGGTAGGCGTCGAGCAGCCCGGCCGCACCGGTGTGGTCGTCCAGTGCGGTGAGGACTTCGATGGCCCGCTGGTGAAGGTTCTCGTTGTAGGGATCGACCCGGATCCCGCGTTCAAGGAGTTCCAGGGCGCGGTGCGGGTCGGGTTGGGCTGACGCGGCGGCGGCGTAGGCGTCGAGGACGAGCCTGCGGGTGGCTTCGCGGTGCGGGTCGACCCACGGCCAGGTGTGGTCGGCGGCGAGGTCGCCGGTATGGGCGTCGATCACAAACTGCCAGGCGGTCGCAGGGTCGGTGAGGGCGGTGGCGGCGTGGTGGGCGGCGGTGCGCAGGCGCCACAGGTCCGTGTCGAGATGCTCGCCAAGGAGACGGTAGCGGTCGTCGGTGTGGTCGATGATGGTCAGCCCGCAGGCCGCGCGGATGGCGCCGCGTAGCTCGCTGAGGGTCGTGTAGAGGCGGCCGGTAACGGTGTGGGCGGCCAAACCGGGCCAGATGGCCTGGACCATCTGCGCGCTGGTGGCGCCCTGACGGTGGACGGCGAGGAAGACGAGAACCTGCACGGCAGCGCTGCGGCGGATCGTGACGGCGTGCCCGTCAACGAGCAGCCTCGGCTTACCCAGCACCTGTAACTCGACGCGAGGCCTGGCACCTGCCGCCGGAGTGGGCTGTGCTGCCCGGTCCTCGCCGGCTTGGCGGGGAATCCGCACGTGGCTGACTATGAACTGCCGTGGCTGCTCGTGCAGGGCCGCTGTCTGCGTGTCGGTGGCCGGTTGCGGCGCAGGGACGGGTGCAAGGCGGATGTGGGCCATGACGGTGAGCAGGTCCATCGCGGCGACCGGGTCGAGGCTGCATAGTCTCGGCCCTGCCTGCCCCGGATCCCGGGCGTCGTGGGTGCGGTCGTGCTGGTCCACGCTCCAGGTGGCGCCCTGAGCCCAGGCGCCGAGAACTACGGCGGTCACCTTGCCGGTGCTGAGCATGGCCGCCAGCCGGTTGGTAGCGGCCGCCGCTGGCGAGTCGCTGATCAGCACCAGCCTCGGAATGCTGCGATCCGCGCCTGGTACCGACTGGGCAGAGGGCTGTGTTGCTAGCGGTGCGAGGTGGGAGTCGATGAGTTCGACGGCGTGGTCCGCAGTCTCGGTCACCCGTAGTGCCGGGATGCCGTCGCAGACCTCAGTCATGGCTGGCGTCGCGAGGAGGGTGGTCAGGGCGGAGCGGGTGATGACCAGGCGAACCGCGTCGGGCGGATCTCGCAGCGCCGCGAGCAGCGCGGTGACGAGCACTCCTCGCGCCGCGTCCCCTGCGCCGGGGCCGGTGAGGGTGACACCCGTCGTGGGCAGTGCGGCGATCGACGCCGGGATTGCGAGCCAGGCTTGCTCGGTGGGCGGCCGTTCGGCGGCGGCGTCCTGGTGTGTCGGGTCGGTGGCGAGGGCTACTTGGACGGCGGCGACGGTGGCGGGCAGCGGCGCCAGCTCCGGATCTGCCCGCTGCGGCACCTTCCGATGGCCGGGCTGGTAGCCGCGGCGGCGCCGCAACCAGACAAGAGCTGCCGCAGCGGCCACCTGCCCTGCCGTCTCGTGGGGGAGCCAGCCGCCCGGGACGGTGACGCCGTCACCGGCCTCGACGATGGGCGCCGGGTCCTCGGGGTCTGCGGCGGGGTCGGGGTGTTCAAGGGTGCCGGCCGAGACGGCGGAAGGCTGGGCCGGTGGGGCTGTCGCGGTGGCGTTCACGGCGGTGGTGAGGACAGCAGCGCCGGCCATTCCGGTGGCGGTGGCCTGCAGGGGTGTCGGCAGCGGCAGGCGTCGCAGCCAGCGGGCACCAGCTCGGACGCGTCGCGCCACGGCGACGGTGACGGTGTAGACCAGGAGCAGCCAGAGGAGCCACGCGAGGACCGTCAGCCCCGCGGTCAGAGTGTCCGCGGTCAAGGGCTGCGCAAGCCAGAGGCGGACCTGGTGCAGACTCGGCCAGCCGTGCAGCGGCGAGCCGACGACCGCCGCCAACAGCCACGGCGGAGCGGCCACCAGGACCACGACGACGGCGAGCGAAGCGACCCGTTGCGGCCATCTCAACCCACCCACCCCCACCCGAGGAGCCGGAACCTGCTCGGGCCTGGCCGTCTGCGCGTCGGCCAGCCGCTCATATCGGTCCGTGTGGTTGTGGGGCGGGACGGAGGAGGCGGGTCCACAGCTGCCGCAGCCACCACACGGCCACGGCGATCGCATAGATCACCCCGAGGATCCCCGAGGCCGGCCAGCTGACCAACGCGGCAGTGATGACGGCCAGGGGCGCGCCCAGGATCAACCTGAGGATCGGTTGCGACACCACGGCCATGACCGTCCCCACGCCGAGGAGCAGGCCACCGACGCGGCCGGCGATGTCGATCCACAAGACCATGTCGGGCCACCGGTCCGCGGTCAGGGAGTACTGCACGAGGGCCATGCCCACGCCGGCGGTAACGACGGAGCCGGTCGGGAAGGCGAGCAGCTGCGACCAGCCGCCTGACGGGATGCGCCATTGCCGGGCGGCAACGAGGGCCATCACCGCGGCCGCGGCGACGATCGGCGCGACCGGCAGCAGCGCCCACCGCAGGAACCCGCCGACGGGATCGCCGATGTAGAGGCTAGCGACCACCGCGTACATGCCGGCCACTGGCGACGCCGAGAGACGCCGACGCCAGGATCCCCGTGCCCGTCTGCGCGCCAGGACTCCTGGCGCCGCTGGTGGTGCGGGTCGCGATCGCGGAGGCGATGACCGTGCCCGCGCCGACGCAGGCGATGACGGCGAAGACGGCCGCCATCGCCAGTTCACCCCAGTTGAGCAGAGCCCACTTGTACAGCAGACCGCCGTTCCACTTGGGGGTGAGGAGGAACTGGGAGATCAGGCCCAGCGACGCGAAGCCCGACACCGCGATCGCCGCCGCCCGCCGCACCGGAGGCACAGGCTCCTCGACCGGCGGTTGAGCAGTCATGCGCGGGATCCTAGTGCTCGATGTTCAGCAGGTGCGTCGTCCGTCGCATCTCTGACCAGGTCGGGGAGCGGCCGATCCCGACGGCGGCGCTCCCCGACCTGGCGTTCCTGAGCTGTAACCGTCAGGCCGTGAACCGCGGCCGGCGCCGGCGCACCAGGACCACTCCGCCCACGCCGAGCAGGATGGCACCCAGGCCGACGCCGGCGAGGGTTCCACCGCTGACGCCGGTGACCGGCAGACCGCCGCCGTTCGTGCCAGACCCGGCCCCGGAGCCGGCCGCCGGCGGGGCGGCGTTCGGCTTCAGCGGGTTGGACTCGCAGCCGATGCCCTTCGTGCCCCGGTTGCCGTCCAGGCCCCACGGGTCGTTGTTCACGTCGACCAGCGTGACCCGGTACTTCACCTCCGAGCAGTTGACCTTGCCCGACGGGTTCGGGAAGTCGGCGCACAGGTTCTGCTTCGTGCCGGTGTACAGATACGCCTCACAGTCGCGAGGCTGAGGCTTGATGGTCGGCTTGGTGGTCGGCTTGGTGGTCGGGGGCGCACCCGGCTCGACCGCCTGGAAGTCGATCGCCTTGCCGCCGATCTTCACGTTCTCCACGACAACCGTGCCGGCGGTGCCGTTGTCGTACACGACGCCCGCCTCCCGGATCGTGCCGGGAGCCGCGACGGTGAACGTGACCTTCCCGTCCTCGCCGCACTGCTTGCCGAGCGGCTGGAGCTGGTCCCACGAGTTGGTGTTGACGCCGTTCACGACCACAAACACGCGGGGAGCGCCGCCATTGCACACCGCACCGTTCGACAGCTTGTAGTCGAAGCTGATGCTGGTGGCGGCGCCGATCTTCATGCCGAGGTTCGCGGCTTCGATCGAGGTGTTGTCACCAACCAGGGTGACCTCGTACTCGCCGGTGATGCGGGACTCGCCGTTGGCCTTCCACACACGATCGCCGGGCTTGGCCTGGACGGGGCCAGCGAGGGCCAATGTCGTCAGGGTCAGCGCGCCGAGTGTGGCGCCAACCAGTCTGAGGGTGCGCAACGGACCTCCATGGTGGTGGGTGATGGCTTCCCTAATTAGTGGGCGGGTCATCGAAGTGCCGGCCGTGGCCGGTGGCGCCAAACCCACGAGGGCCACCGGGCGGTGACCCCGCGCGCCAACGTAGGTGCACTCAGCGCACTAAGTCAAGGAGCCACGAGGGATCGGAGAAGATCACTTCACTTCACCGCCCGACCTGCGCCGGTGTGGCTACTGACGGACGGGAGCGGTCGAGTAGGAGTCGCATCTGGTAGGCGAGGCTGCGGGCTTGGCCGCGCGTCAGGACGACGGCGGTGCCGTCCGGGAGCATGACCGCGAGGGCTGGCGGTGCACCGGCTGGCGCCTCGACGAGGGCAACGCGGACCTGCCTCGTCTGGGCCTGCACACGGAGCAAGCTAGACACTGTCGTCCGGGGTGGGGACCCGCACGTGCCACTCCGCCGAGGCGGACCGCCGCAACACCAACGCCGACCACACGGCGACGGCCAGGCCGCCCGCCGCCAGGATCAAGGCGAGTACATCCATACGGTGCTCCAGTTGGTGCTGAGGTGGTTAGGTGCGGGCCATGCCAGGTCGCGAGTGCCGGCGAAGAACAGCACCTCGCCCGGCCTGGCCGATCAGGGAAGCGGGGGCAGATCGGCCAGGGTGGCGGGCCGGCGGGGTGGTGACTCGACGGTGATACGCCCGATGGCGACCTGCCACGCCGGCGCGACGTGGTCAGCGGCGAAGCCGACTGCCCGGCCGGCGGCCATGGGGGCTGCGCTGATGTCGTCGGCCTTTACGTGCACGGTCACCTCGCAGGTCTGCGTCTCGGTGTCGCCGATGGCGGCCGGGGCGATTACGGAGTCCCACCGCTGCTCAAGCTGCACCAGCTGGTCCCGCAGACCGTTGACGAACGCCGGAAGCGAGGCGTCACCGGGTGGGGCGGTCCAGAGGCTGAGGCTGACGCGGAAGAGGGGCACGCGGGGTTCACCCCCACTCGCGGTGGCGGCGGTTGGTCATCGGGGGCTCGCATTCGTTGCAGTTCGCGCGAGGGGACACAGCGGTCCCGCCGCCGGGGGTCGGGGCGGCGGGACCGCTGTCGTGATCTGCCGGGGGCGCGGGACCATCCCCGGCAGACGGTTTAGAGGGAGCCTTCGAAAAGGGCTGTCGAGCCGTCGAAGCTGGGGCTGACAGTCAGGGCGATCTTCGACGTGTCCTTCGTGGCCGCCGAGAACGCCAGCTTGGTCGTGCGCTTCTGCCCGGGGGCCAGGGTGCCTTCGAACCCGGTGATGCCCTTCGCCACGTCGATCACCGACTCCGCCTGGGTGCCCTCCGCGCCGAACGCCGCGGTGGCTGTCACCAGGGCCAGGTCGACTGGCTCCTTGCTGCCGTTGCTGATCGTCACCTCGACCAGCACGGCGGTGTTGCCCCGCTGGTGGCCGGCAGCGGTGGCGGCCGGTGTGAACTTCTTCGGTGCCTTGGTGGAGATGGCCAGGCCGTCCTTGAAGGTGACGGTGCCGCTGCCCATCTTCGCCACCTTGGACTTCTCCTCCGCCGGCGCGGCGTTGCTGCCGCCCTTGTCGGACACGGAGCCGGTGTCGGTGGAGCCGGCGCCGCATCCGAGGGCGACGACAGCGGCGAGGGTGATGCCGGCGATGGTGGCGTACTTGCGGTGGTTCACGTGCGCTCCCGTGAGGTGTCGGTGATGCACAGGGGGTCAGCGGCTGAGCGCCACGACCAGCAGGACGAAGACCAGGACCAGCAGCGCGATCCCGCCGAACAGCGCGAACGGCCGCCACTCCCGACGGGTGCGGGCGGCGTGGGCCGGCTGACGGGGCACACCGCTGATCGGTGGAACCGGCACCTCGGAACGAGGTGGCTGCCACTCCGGCGGCGGCTGGGACATGGCGACGGGCTCCTCGTGCGGAGGGGGACCGGAAGCCGGGCCGTAAGACCCGGCCTCCGGCCTGAGTGGGCCCGTGCCCCTAAGCGCCAACCCAGGTACACAAGACGACCACTCACCGCTACGGTAAGTGCACTTAGTTCATGGAGTCAACGGTGAGGTTGAGTGAACCTAGAGCGCGTGATCTCATCGGGGCGCCAACCCAGGAGTGACATGCCCCGACGAATGACCTACCGCCAGATCGCGGACGACATTGCCGCGCGCATCGCCACTGGCGAGTACCCGGCCGAGACGAAGATCCCGTCGTACAGCCAGCTGTCCGTCCTCTACAGCGTCTCGATCGCGACCGTGCAGCGCGCCGTCATGGTGCTCCACGCCAAGGGCGTCATCTATGGCGAGCCTGGCCGTGGTGTCTTCGTGCAGAACCCTGACACCTAGCTCACCCGATCGCATCTCGGACACAGTCATGCTCCCGGCTGGGAGCGCAGCCGGTGGCTACCTCGTCCGGTCACGACCAGTGACGAAGTGCAGGTGAGGGCGTGTTCGCGACAAACCTTCATGTTGCGCGATTTGCACGAACGGACTGGCCGAAGGCCCAGGCGTTAAGACATACCTAAGTTGCACCTCACACCTACTTAATCTTCGTAACCGGCTGTCCCGCCATGCCACCCTTAGGCACGGCGAAAGGGCGACAGGGGCGGGACCACTCTCCGGGGGCCTGGAGGGGTGTCGGGTCGGCGTTGCTGTAGCCCCACGGCCCCGGCGTTGTTCCTTTGTGTCTGGTTTGATCATGTTTTGTTAGATGTCGTAGACGGCGAAGGTGTCGGTGCGGTCGTGCAGGTCGCGGCGGGCGTGGGTGATGTTCGCGCGTCCGGCGAGGCGGAACGTATTGAGGGCGAGGTTGCGGAAGCTGGCCAGGGCTCGTGGGGCGGTACCGGTTCTGAGCTGGGAGTTGTCCTCTCGGAAGGGTGACGTCTCTGGTCCAGTGGAGCCGGTTTTCCACGGTCCAGTGCCCTCTGGCGTAGTGGGCGCCCCGCGCGCCTGGCCGCCCTCCAGATCCGGCTGGGTAGGGTGGGTGGCTGTTCGCGTCCCGTGGGAGGAAGACGATGACCGTGCAGCCATCCAGGCCCACGTTCGGCTTGGACGACTTCGGGCTGGACGACCGGATGCGACTGTTCGGTTACGTCACGGCGGAGAACCGGTTCGCCTACCTGTGGCTGCTACGGGCGTTCGACTCGGCGCGGTCCAGCTACCACGTCGTGCTGCACAGCTCTGACGTGGCCGCAGCGCTGGCGGCGCTGCACGAGGCGAACGCCGACTGCCCGGATCCGGCGCGGTTGGAGCTGCCGCGGCTGCTCGACGCCCTGGTGGACTGGGGGGTGCTCGACCGAGGGCAGGACGGTTCCCGGGCTACGACGTTGGCGGAGTACCGCAACCGGCACTCGGTGTACCAGTTCACCGAGGCCGGGTACCGGGCCCACCGGGCGGTGGAGGCGGTGTTGTCGGCGAGCATGGACGACTCGACGCTGTCCCGGCTGGTCTTCGCCGATCTCCTGGCGGACCTCAACGCGCTCGCATCGGCCAACGAGGCAGGGGACGCGGAGGAGGTCTACCGCAAGTTCAACCGACTGGACCGGGCGTTGGCCGACATCGCCGAACGGGCCGCACGCTTCTACCACATGCTGGGCGATCTGGGACGGACCAACGACGTACGGCCGGAGGCGTTCCTCGCCCACAAGGACGCGCTACTGGCTCACCTGCGGGATTTCCACGACGAGTTGCAGCGCTACAGCCCCCGGCTACGCGCGGCGGTGCACGAGGTGGAGGCGACCGGGCTGGGTCGGCTGATCGAGGCGGCCGCCGAGGCCGACGAGCGGCTGTTCCACACCCCGGTGCAGCGGCTGGATGACTGGCGGCGGCGCTGGGCGGGGCTGCGGTCCTGGTTGGCGCCGCCGGGTCCGGAGCAGCTCAGCGAGGCGGACCGGTTGTCGGACGCCACCATCGCCGCGATCGGTGACGTCCTCGCCCTGTTGCGCCGAGTCACCGAGGCTCGCCGTGGCGGGGTGAGCCGGGAGTCGCAGCTGCGGCACCTGGCCGCGTGGTTCACCCACACCGGCACCCAGGAGGCCGCGCACGCCCTGTTCGACGTCGTGTTCGGTCTCGGCGCTCCTCGCCACGTCGGGGTGGCGCACCCGGATCCGGAGGCGATCGCGAGCCGGCTGTCGTGGTGGGAGGCACCGGCGGTGGAGCTGTCCCGCACCCTGGTGGCCACCGGTCGGGCACCCGGGCAGGGTCGGGGACGGCCGGCCCGGCTGGACCGGGTCGACGACCGCCGGCACCGGCTGCGCGGCGACCAGCTCGCCCGGGAGCGCCGGTTGGCCGACGCGGCGACGGCGCTGGCTGCCGAGGGGGTCACCGACGGCCGGTTGGACGGGTCGCAGACCCAGGTCCTGCTGCGCCTGCTCGACATCGCGTTCGCCGCCCGGGTTGGTGGCACGGCCGCGGTGCCGCTGGCGGCCGCCGCGCACGGCGTCCGGCTGACCCTGACCCCGACGCCGGGACGGTTCACCACGGTGCGCACCGTCGACGGCCGGCTTCATCTGGACGGGTTCGCGCTGACGGTCACCGCCGCGCAGCACACCGCGGTCCGCCGTGCCGAGCTGGTGTCGGCGTGACCGCGGAATCGGGCGTGCTCCGGCCGGCGGTCCACCGGTTCGCCGTCGATGTCCCGGAGTTGGAGTTGGCGGACTACCAGCGGGTCGTCCGGCTGGTCCTGCGTCACCCGCTGATCACGGCGACCTGGCCCGACGAGCGGGCGCTGCCCCGGGTGCGGCGGTTCGCCGCCGCCCTGCGCCGGGATCTCGCCGAGGCGTTCGGGTACCGGCTGGAGCTGCACGGTTCGACGGCACGGCTGGTGCGGGCGAAGGACCAGCTCGACGGCACCCAGCCGGCCGTGTCCCGCACCGGGCGGCCGTTCGACCGGCAGCGCTACGCGTATCTGGCGTTGTGCATGGCGGTGCTGGGCCGTGCCGGGATCCAGATCACCCTCAGCGAGTTGGCCGACTCGGTGGCCGGCGACGCGAACCGGATCACCGGCCTGGGGCTGGATCCGGACCACGGCCCGGATCGACGGGCTTTCGTGGACGCGGTCGGCTGGTTGGAGGAGCGTGGCGTGCTCCGGCTGGCCGACGGATCCAGCGCCGCCTGGGCCAGTGACCCCGGGGCCGGTGAGGCGTTGTACGACGTCGCGCGGGACGTGGTGTTCGCGCTGTTCCGGCCGACCCGGGTGGTGCAGCACGTCGAGTCGGTGTCGGCGCTGCTCGGCCGGGCGATGACCAGCAGCGGCAACGCCGAGCGCCGGCAGGCAGCTCAGGCGGCCCGGCGGGGGGTGGTGGAGTCGCCGGTCGTCTACCACGCCGACGTCGATCCGGTGGTCGCCAACCATCTGCGCGGGTCGGCGCTCGCCGCCGACTTGGCCCGGTTGACCGGTTTGCGGGTGGAACGGCGGGCCGAGGGGGTGCTGCTGGTGGACACCGCCGGGTTCACCGGGGAGCGGTTCCCGGGCACCGGCTCGGTGGCGCAGGCCGCGGTGCTGCTGGCGGTGGAGATGGCCGACCGCGTGGTGGATCCGGATGGCCGTCGGGTCAAGCGGCTTGTCCCGCCTGACGGGTACGGCCGGCAGCAGGCGCTGGTGGGTCAGATCGACGCCGGCCTGCCCACGGCCACCCTGGTGCGCCTCGACGACACCGGCCCGGCCGAGCCGTGGACCACCGAGGACGAGGGCGGCCCCGACGAGACCGACGGCGCCGGCCGGTTGCCGTTCATCACCGACAGCTTCCTGCGCACCGCCGTCGGCGAGATCCTTCAGCGGTACGGGTCGGCGTTCGGGGCCCAGTGGCACGCCGACCCGGACCGGCTACGCGCCGAGGCGGTGGCGCTGCTGGAGCGGTTCGGCGCCGTGGCCGCCGTGCCGGGCGGGGTGCTCGTCCGGCCGCTGGCCGGTCGTTACCGCCACACCGTCGCCGCGGTCAAGCCCCGCGCCGCCACCGAAACCCTCTTCTGACCTGACCTCGGGAAGTTGATCGTGATCGAGCAACGTGCCGTCCGCCGGTTCGCCCCCACCCGAGCCGGGATCATCAACCTGTGGGACTACCGGGACGAGGAGTTCCTCTTCGTCGACGGGTGGCTGGTGCTGCGCGGGCCGAACGGCTCCGGCAAGACCAAGGCACTGGAGGTGCTGTTCCCGTTCGTTCTCGACGGGCGGATCGAACCCCGCCGGCTGAACCCGTTCGCCAGCGAGGACCGGACGATGAAGTCGAACCTGCTCTACCGGGGGCAGGAGGTCACGCACGCGTACGTGTGGATGGAGTTCGGCGACGGCGAGGAGTACGTGACGGTCGGCATCGGGCTGCGGGCGCACCGGCACGTCGACCGGGTGACCCGCTGGCACTTCGTGGCAGACGGCCGGGTGGGGGTGGACTTCTCCCTGCTGGACGCCGACGACCGGCCGCTCAACCGCCGCGACCTGCTCGACCGGTTGGGTGCCGACGCGGTGCGGGACTCGGCGGAGGGCTACCGGCAGCTCGTCGACGCCCGGCTGTTCGGCCTCGGTCCGGCCCGCTACGAGCAGCTGCTGGATCTGGTGCTGACCCTGCGTAAGCCGCAGCTGGCCAAGGACCTCAACCCGGTCGAGCTGTCCCGCACTCTGCAACGGGGGCTGCGTCCGGTCGAGGACCACCTGCTGGTGGAGGCCGCCCGCTCGTTCGATGACATGGAGGCGGTCGCCCGTACCCTCGAAGGGCTGGTGGTGGCGGACGCGGCGACGGCCGCGTTCCTGACGGTCTACTCGACCTACCTGCGCACCCATGCCCGGGCGGCCGCCGACACCCTGACCGCCCGCCGCAACGCGGTCGCCACCCAGTCGGCCGCACTGGGCGACGCGCACCGCACGGCCGACGCGGCGGCCGAGGCGGAGTCCGAGGCAGGCACGAGGCTGCGGGCCGTCGAGGGCGAGCCCGGACGGCTCCGCGCCCACCTGGACAGCCTGAAGGCCTCGGCGGCATACCAGTCCCACGAGCAGCTCGCCGACCTGGAACGGCACGTGCACGATCTGGCCGAGGCGGCCGAGCGCGCCGACGACGCTGCCGCCGCCGAGGAGACGGCGGTGGCCCGGCGGCGTACAGAATGGGAACGGGCGACGGTGGCGACCCGGGACGCCCGGGCGGCGGCCGACCGGCTCGCCGCCGAACTTCTGCTCGACGCCGAGACGGCCGGGATCACCTGGAGCGCCGACGACGCCGCCCCGGACGACCTGGCGGCCCGGATCACCGCACGGGCCGCCGCGCGCCGCGACGACGTGCGCGCCGTCCGCGAGCAGGTGGCGCGGCATGACCAGGCCGAGCGTGACCACTCCCGGTCCGCCGCCGACGCGGCCGGCGCCACGGCCGCCGCCGCCGACGCCGAGCAGGCCGAGCGACGCGCCGAGGACGCCGTCGCGCAGGCCCGCGCACGGCTGCGTGCCCAGATCGGGCAGTGGGCGCAGGGCAACGCCGGGCTGCTGGCCGACCTCGCGTGTCCGGAGTTGGCCAGTGCGCTGGCCGCCGCCGTGGACACGACCGGCGAGCCGGGCGCGCAGACCCTGCGGGAGGTGTACGCGGAGGCCACCGCCGCCGCGGTGACCCGGCGGCGGGACCGGCTCGCGGCGCTGGCGGCGCGCCGCGCGGCGCTGGCCGACCGGCGGGCCGAGGTGGCCGCCGAACGGGATCGGATCGCCGCCGAGCATGACGACGCGCCGCCCGTCCCGGTGACCCGGCCGGCGACGCGCACCGGCCGACCCGGCGCGCCGCTGTGGCGACTGGTCCGTTTCGCCGACGGGGTGACCGGCGCGGACGCGGCGGCCACCGAGGCGGCGCTGCACGCCGCCGGGCTGCTGGACGCCTGGCTGCACCCGGACCCCGAGACCGCGGCGACCGCGCTGGCCGGCGACGACCTGGACGGCTACCTGCTGCCGCTCCCGCCGCACCGGCGGCCGACCGGGGCCACCCTCGCCGACGTGCTGGCCCCCGAGGAGCAGGAAGACGTGCCCGCGGGGCGGATCAACGAGGTGCTCGCCTCGGTGGCGCTGGCCGACCGGGCCACCCCGCAGGCATCCGCCGAGGTGGGCACCGCGCCGGTGACGGTCGGGGTCGACGGCCGGTACGCCCAGGGCGTCGGCGTCGGCCGGTTCGCCAAGGCCTCCTGCGAGTACATCGGCGCGACCGCCCGGGCGGCCCGCCGCGCCGCCCGGGTCGCCGAATGTGACCGGCAGCTGGCGACCATCGACGCCGACCTCGGCGCGGTGGACCGCGACCGCGCGTCCGTCGAGGCGCTGCTGGCGGCGGTGGACGCGGCCGCCGCGCAGCTGCCGGCACCCGCGCCGGTCCACGCGGCGCTGCGTGAGCTGGACCGGGCGGCCGCGACGCTGCGCGCCCGTCAGGAGGCCAGCGCGGCCGCCGCCGCACGGCTCGACCAGACCCTGGCCGAGCGGGCCGCTGCGGCGGCCGCCCTGCGGCGGACGGCGGCGGAGCGGTCGCTGCCGGTGGACCGCGTCTACGACACCGCCGAGGCGGTGGACCGCTTCGAGAAACGGGGCGTACGCCTGGAGAGCGCGCGGCCGGCCGCCGCGCGCGCCGCCGAGCAGGAGGACCAGGCGCGGCAGCGGCACGACGAGGCGGTCGACCGGTTCACCGCCGCGCAGGACATCGCGCGCACAGCCCGTTCCCGGCACCGGGACAAGGCGGAGGCGTACCGGACGCTGCGCGACAGCGTGGGCGCCGACGCGGAGCGGGTGCTGGCCGACGTGGCCCGGACCGCCGACGGGATCACCGAGGCGGAGCAGGCCGTCGAGCAGGCCCGCACCCAGCTCGGTGCTGCCCGGGAGCGGCGGGTCGCCGCGCTGACCCGGGTGGAGCTGGGCGAGCAGGCCGTGACCGCCGCCGTCGCCGAGGCGCAGCACGATGCCCAGCGACTGCGCCCGTACGCCCAGCCGGACCTGCTGGGCCTGCTGCGCTGCCCCACCGACCTGCGCTGGCCGGTCGGGGCGCCCGGCGACCAATCCGGCTCGGAACTGGATCCGCAGGTGGCAGCCCTGCACGAAGCGATCCTCGCCGCCACCCGGGAGTTGAGCCCCACCGAGACGTCGCTCAAGCAGAGCGCCACCCGGCTGACCACCGCGCTGACCGAGCTGCAGGCACAACTGCCGGCAGCCGGCCTCGACCACCGACCCGAATGGGACACCGCCGACGGTGTGATCGTGGTCCGGGTCGCCGACGAACAGGGCCTGACCCCGGTCGCCCACTTCGCGGACCGGATCGCCCGCGAGCGCCGCGACCAGGAGCAACTGCTGACCGACTCCGAGCAGCGGGTGCTGGAGGACGCCCTGCTCGGGCAACTTGCCCGGCAGATCCATCATCGGACCATCGAGGCCCGCGACCTGGTGGCGGCGATGGACAGCCAGATGCGGGCCCGCCGGATGTCCTCCGGGCTCACCGTCGGCGTCGGCTGGAGGCTCGCCGATGACCTCGACGCCGAACAACGCGACGTCTGCAAGCTGCTCGAACGCGATCCGGCCCGGCTCGGGCCGGCCCAGCTCACCACCATGCGCCGGCACTTCGCCGCTCGGATCAAGACGGCGCGGGCGACAGCGCCCGAGCGGCCGTACCGGGAACTGCTCGGCGACGTACTCGATTACCGGCAGTGGCGAACTTTCGCGTTCACCCTGCACCGACCCGGTGGCGGCACGGAGGCACTGACCCGAGCAAGGCACAGCCAGCTCTCCGGCGGCGAGCAGTCGGTCTCCCTGCACCTGCCGCTCTTCGCCGCCGCCAACGCGCTGTTCGGCTCGGCACGGCCGGACGCACCCCGGCTGCTCGGCCTCGACGAGGCGTTCGCCGGCGTGGACGACACCGGCCGAGGTGAGCTGATGGCCCTGGCGAAACAGTTCGACCTGGACCTGTTCATGACCGGCTACGACCTCTGGGCCACCCACCCGGCGGTCAGCGGCGCCGCCCACTACGACCTGTCCCACTCCGCCGTGGAACACGCCGTATCCACCGTGCTGCTGGTCTGGGACGGCTCGACCAACGTCGCCGACTTCGACGGAACGCTGGCTCGCGCGCTCGGCTCCCCGGAGACCCGCCGCGCCCCGGGCGGTCGCGGAGAACCCGAGCGGGCCGGCGTCCTGCTCGACCTCGTGGACGAATGACCGACGGGCGCGACGATCGGCCGTCGGACCGGTCCGGTCGAGAGACGTTGTCCGCGCAGCCGGGGCGGGACCGGCCGGGCGGGTACGGCAGTCCGGCGGAACTGGTCGAGCAGCCTGGCTGGCGGCGGTTGCTGACGGCCGCACGGCGCAGCCTGGAACGCACCGGCGGCCGGCTCGACGCCGCCGTGACGCTGGCCGCCCCCACCGACGACGAACGTCTCGTGATCATCGGCATAACCGGTACCCACCGCTCCGCCGCAGCGGCCCGCCTCAGCGTCCGACTCACCGAGGTGGACGAGCACCTGCGGGCGGCACACGGAGTCGGCCTGGCCGACGTGCTCACCGCGACGGCCCCGCTTCGCAACCGCCCGGCCGACCTGAAACGCGAAGCGGTGGCCCGCGACGCCGTCCTCGCCGTGGCCCACGACGGCCGGCACGCCAGCACCGCCTGGTACGCCGAATGGCTCGACGGCCTGCGCCGCGACGGCACCCTGACCCGCGTCGTCCGAACCGGACTGCCGTTCGAGGACGTGGTCCGCATACTGGACGCGCTGCCCGCGGCCGACGAACCGATGCCGGTCTTCGCCGACCGGGTGCTGGACGACACGAAGGCCCTCACCGAGGGGCCGCTGCGTGGACTCGTCCTACGTGCCGTCGCCGCGTGGCACCAGACGACGCTACCGGTCCACGGCGAGCAGGAACGGGCCTTGTGGGAATCGGTCGGGCTGGTCCCGGACGACCTCGCCAGCCAGGTGCTGGTGCTCAACGTGCCGGCCACCGGCGGCCTGGTCGGGCGGTGGCTGACCGAGGCCGCCCAGGCGGGCGTGCCGATGCGGTTCACCCTGCACCAACTACGCCTGGCACCGCTGAGCATGAGCTGCGACGAGGTCTACGTCTGCGAGAACCCCGCCGTGCTACGCGCGGCCACCGCCGCGCTCGGGGCCCAGGCTCCGCCGCTGATCTGCACCGAAGGAGTGCCGTCAGTCGCCGTCCACACGCTGCTGCGCGCCGCTTGCGGGGCAGTGATCCGGTGGCGCAACGACTTCGACTGGACCGGCGTACGACTGACGGCGGCGGCTCTCCAGCGGTACCCGAGTGCGGTGCCATGGCGGATGACAGCCGCCGACTACCTGCCTGCGGCGGGCACCGGCACGGCCCTGCTCGGTACGCCCGCCGGGACCCCGTGGGACGAGTCGCTGGGCGAGTCGATGCGGCGGACCGGCCGAGCGGTGATGGAGGAACGCCTGCTCGACCGGCTTATCGCCGACCTGCGCACGGCCGGAGCCAGGTGACGGTCCGGCGGTGGCGACGCCGTTCCGCGCAAATCGAACACCGAGACCCCGCATTCCGAACACGGATTTGCCGCAAATCGAAAGCGGGTCTCCTCGCAGATCGAAACCGTGCCGGTTATCATGACACGTGTGCCCACACCGCACCTGATCCCACGCCGCGCCGCCGCGCAGGTCAACGCCGCCCTGGCCGAC
The DNA here is from genome assembly GCF_033804685.1 of Micromonospora sp. RTP1Z1. Taxonomy (NCBI): domain Bacteria; kingdom Bacillati; phylum Actinomycetota; class Actinomycetes; order Micromonosporales; family Micromonosporaceae; genus Micromonospora; species Micromonospora sp. RTP1Z1. The sequence goes on along the minus strand of NZ_JAPFQV010000077.1, from coordinate 5,808 downwards.
ACCCGCGTCGTGCTGATCAGCGGAGCACGCCAAGCAGGCAAGAGCACCCTGGTTCGCATCGTCGCCGGCGATCGTCTCGCCGAGCGCCGCGATCTCGACCGGGCACAGGACCGGGCCGCAGCGATCGCCGACCCGGTCGGCTTCGTGGACTCCTCCGAACTGCTGGTCGTTGACGAGATCCAGCGCGCTCCGGAGCTGCTGCTGGCCATCAAGGCAGCCGTCGACGAGGACCCTCGTCCCGGCCGGTATCTGCTCACCGGATCATCGCGGCTGTTCGGCATGGTGGCTGCCCCAGACGCATTGCCCGGCCGGATGGAAACCGTCGAGCTCTGGCCGTTCTCCCAAGGCGAACTCGATGGAGAGCCGGACGGATTCGTCGACGCCATCTTCGCGCTCGGCCCCGAACTGCGACACGAGTCGGAAGTGACCCGCGCCGACTACGCGGCCAGAATCGTGCGAGGCGGCCTACCCGAGGCCACGGCCCGCGCCGACTCGCGGCGCCGCCAACGGTTCCTCGACGCGTACGTCCAAGCGCTCATCGATCGCGATGTCCGGCAGTTGTCCGACATCCAGCACAAGGGCGAGCTACGCAAGCTGGTACGCCTACTCGCGGCTAGATCCGCGACCATCATCGCCGCCAACTCCCTCGAATCCGGACTCGGACTGAGCCGGCCAACGATCGCACGTTACCTCCAGGCCCTGGAAGAGATCTTCCTGGTCAAGCGGATCTCCGGTTGGTCCCGGAACCTGGGCACCCGCGCCACCGCCGCTCCAAAGCTGATCTTTGTCGACTCGGGCATCGCCGCCAACGAGATCGCGACCGACGCCCGGGCGCTGCTCCGGCCGGGCGCCCCGTTCGGCCCGCTGCTCGAATCATTTGTCTTGTCCGAGCTGTCCCGCCAGCTCACTTGGTCCGAGCAGTTTGCCGACATGTCCCACTACCGCGACCAGAGCAGGTACGAAGTCGACGCGGTGCTCGAGAACAGATCCGGCCACGTCGTCGGGATCGAAGTCAAAGCAGCCACAACCGTCGGACCCGACGACTTCCGCGGGCTACGCCGACTCGCCGACCGCCTCGGCGACGACTTCATCGCCGGCATCGTCCTCTACACCGGAACCTCCACGCTGCCGTTCGGCGACAGACTCCGCGCCTTGCCAGTCAGTGCCTTGTGGCAGGTTTCCGCCCCGACAGCAGACTGACCTCGCTCTCTTCGCAGGTCGCTCCCGTCAGGTGAGGGCTCATCGATCACCGAGCTATCTGGCCTGCTGATCTTTTAGCAAGCGAGCACAGCAACGTACCATTGCGACCGGCATCCAACAGAGGAAAACGAGAAAGCCGCAGGCAAAATGCCTGCGGCCGCAAATTGAGCACCGTCTTAAGAAACCGTTGCTCCATCCCCTTGAGCACGAGCGTGAACCGCAGGCAACGTAGATCACGTGTCCTGGGGGCCGCACTGGACGGGGACCGCCAGCAGCTCTGCGAGCTCTGGCAGCGGGGCTGCCGATTCAGCAGCTGCCTGGTCCGACCGGGCTGCCATAAGAGTGTTTATGGCTACATTCCCGGGTACTGAACTACAACTTCACGGGAGCCGCCCCGTCCCAGAGCGCCTCCGCCTCCTCGACGAAGTGGTCACACCACGGGCCATCGTTGGCCCTGATCGTAAATTTCGGCTCACCGGGAGCTTGGTACGTGTAGTACTCCCCAAACACTGCGCTGTTGGGCGACCGTGTCTCCTCAGTCGGGTCGACCGCGATGAGACCCAGCGCCAGCGGGTGGCGGGTTAGCCGGACGGCGATGTCCCCGCCGGTCGTCTGGCGCAACTCCCCCAGCAGGCCGAGCGCATGCCGGACCCGCTCCCGGGTCCTCTCCGGCGACCGGTGAGCGTAGTAGCGTTCAGCCGCCACGGCGATCGCGGGTGATTCCGGATCAACCAGAAGAAGACGGATGACGCATCCGGCTTTCAGCCACTGCTCGAAGCGCCCGTACTCGCTGGTGAGCAGCGTGTTGCGAGTGACGCCAGTGATAAACAGGTGCCGAGCGCGAGACATCACCTCTACAAGTTCTGGGCCGAAAGCGTGCGCGAACGCTGGCCGAGCTGCCCGCCTCACCGCGCGGTCCGCCGTGGGAGGCCACGATTGGCCGTCTTCCCACATCCGGTTGGCCTCGGCGACGAAGTGGTGGAACCAAACCCCATCACTGGTATCCAGCCGCAGGATGGGTGCAGCTTCCGACGATGGCCTGTACTCGTAGTGCTGCACAACAATCAAACCGCTCTCGTACTCGATATCGATAGCATTGACCCCGAGGCTCGGTACCGCCGTGGTCACCCGCACCTCCAGCCGACCGCCGGCACCCTGTAGGCCGGCGAGTTCCTCGAGGGACGCACGGATTCGAGCTTGCAAACGTTCGACCCGAGCGAAGTCGGCGGTAGAACTAGCGGCCACATGCACCGCGCCCTCATCGTCTGGGTCAACCAGCAGAACCCGGATGTGCGCGCCGGCAGCAAGCGAGCGGCGGAGGTAGGCGCGGCTCGTTTCGATGGTCCGGCCCAGCGACCTACCTATGAGTAGCAATGATCTGGCATCCTGGCGTCGGCCCACCAGGTTCTCTGGAAAGTTGCTCCGCAGCACATCGGTGTGCCTGATTCGTCGTGCGTCAGCGATATCCGCAACCTGGCTCCGGGACCGGATCTGTGCCACTGCAAGGAAGGTCAGCAGCCCAAGCGTCGCCGAGGACAGGGCAGCGGCGCTGGCCATCCCTGCCGAGCCGAGCAGCGTGAAGACGAGCGCGCTCGCGGCCAATACGTAGAGGTCAAGGTCGCGATGAGACACCGCGCCTCGGATGAACCCGCCGACGGTCCGCAATGGACTTTTCATGGAGAGAGCGTACGTGCCATGAACGGTGCGATCTGACCGCTGCGGGCCTTGAGCCGGAGCCGGTCACGTCATGAGTCAATCCACCACTCGTGCCCGGCTTGGTCGTCCCCCAGCTGATCGGCTTGACGGTTGGCCTTGGCCTCTTGCAGCAGCGGAGTGCGAGACGCCGAACAGCGGACCGATCTGGCGCATGGTCAGGTTGGTGCGCCAGTACGCGGCGACCAGCAGCACCCGGTCGGCGAGGTCCAGGGCCCACTGCCGGCCCGGCCGGCCGTCGGGGATGGCGTCCCCGCCTCGCTCGGCGACCAAGCGGACCAGCCGCCGGAACTGGGCCGGCTGCAGACCGGTGAACGGGAAGATCAGCTCCGGGCGGGCTGCGGAGATCACCTGCACCCAGGCATCCTCGGCCATCGTCCTCACCGGACATACGCCGGGGTTACGAGACATCCCTTAGACCCCTGGCTTGGCCTTTTACCTGCGGCAGGTCGTGTAGGGGGCAGCTCGGCGGCAGCCGCGTACCGAAGCCCGCTGGCCCGACTGGCCATCACGGTGCCGACGCCGATGGGCCGGAGCTCTGAAGCTCCGGCCCACCAGATACTGCGATGATGCTGTTGCCCTGTGCGGGTGTCCTACGGCGCCGGGTACTCCGCGACGTACACCGGCGCACCGATCTTGGTCGTGTCGGCCGGGTCGCCCACGCCGTTGACGACGTGGTCGATCGTTCCGGCACTGAGGTTGACCGTCATGATGTGGTGGAGCTTGACGCCGGGGGTCTCGGGAACCTCGAAGCCGTTCTCGGTGTGGATCGCCGGGTTGTTCTGGTTGAAGACGTAGACGCCACCGCCGTAGAGGTTGTGCGTCTTCACCTGGTCGCCGACCTTGTAGCCGGCGTACCCCTCGACACCGCCGTTCATCCAGTCGGCCTGCGTCGGCGGGTCGTACGGCAGCTCGTTCTGGTACAGGATCGTCGTGCCGTCGTCACCGTTCCAGACGGTGTTGTACCGCTGGAAGTGCTCGACGAACAGGCCCGTCGCCGTCACGTGGTCGCCGTTGATCACGGCGCCGTAGCGGCCGGTGTTGGTGTTCCAGCGTTCGGTGTCGGTGAGCCCCTCGACGCCGTGGTCGGCACGCCACACCCAGATGTGGTCGATGAGTACGTTGTCGCTGTTGACCTCGAGCGCGATGTTGGTCTTGCCGACGTGCGGTCCACCGACCCGGAAGTACACGTCGGACAGTGTCGTCGGGTTGTCCGCCGAACTCGGACGTTCGCCGTGCTTCTGACCCACCCGCAGCAGTACCGGCGATTCCTTCAGGCCCGCGTCGACCGTGACACCGGCGATGACGACGCCAGGAACGTCGGCGACATCGAGGGCAATCGCGCCGTTCACGGCGGTGAGCGTGGCGTGCCCGAGTCCGAGGACCACCGTGTCCGGGCGCTTGACCCGGATGCTGCGCGCGACGTCGTACACACCGGGGGTGAGCAGCAGGTGCTTACCGCGCGCGAGCTGGTTGTTGATGACCTGCACCGAGTCCGACGGCTTCGCCACGAAGAAGTCGGTGATCGGTAGCGTGCGGCCCGGCGTCATGCCGTCGGCCCATGAGATGCCACGGGTGTTCTTCGCAGCGGCGGGTACGCGGACGTTGTACGCGCCCTGCGCGTCAACGAACAGGTACGGCTTCTCGCGGCTCAGCGGGGTGGCATCGAGAGTCGTATAGGGCGGGTTCGGGAAGGCGGCGTCGTCCGGAGCGCCGACGACCCCCGAGAAGACCTGGTTCCACACACCGTTGGACCAACCGGCGACCTGGGTGTTGCGAGTCAGCCACTGCTGCTGTGATCCGTTGACGACGAACGGCAGCTTGGAGTCGGCGATAAAGCCGCCGCTGGCGTACTGCGGTCCGGCGGTGCAGTAGTCCATCAGGGACAGGTTGGCGCCGCTGACGTTGAGGCGGCGCATGGACACGGCCTGGGAGACGGCCCAGAAGTTTGCCGAGGCGCGGCATCCGTCCTGGCCGGTGGCGTCGATGTTGATCGACAGGTTGGACAGGGTGCGCCAGAAGTTGACGAGCGCGAGGCAGTTGCTCTTTCCGCCGTCCGTCAGGCAGCGGTTGTAGACCTCGACCTTGCCGTTGAGGACGACGTCGGCGGGTGAGGCGCCCAGGCCTGAGATCTCGGTGTAGTAGCCGACCTTGATCTGAAGCGGGTGCTCCGCGGTGCCGTACGTTCCCGGCTTGAAGAGGAAGGCCTGGCGCTGGCTACCCATCTCGTTGTCGACCTGCGTGGCGTGCGCCGCGTCGAGCGTCGCCTGGATCTCGCTGACCGGCATGCTGGGATCGAAAATGGTGACATTCGCCCCGAGGTCCTGGGCGCTGGGGGGTGGCGGGGCGGCAGTGGCGGCCGTTCCCGTCGTCATGACGGCGGTCGTCAGCACCAGGCCGAGCGCGAACGCCCGCCCGGCTTGCCGGCGGCTGAGGGGCCGCCTCGCGGGACCGCCACTACCGGGAGACTGGGTCGTCATGCGGTTCGTCCTTTCCACTGGGCGGGCAGCGCTACGGGCGCGGCGTCGTCGGTCGGGACGCCGGGCGGGAAGATGCCGCAAAGAGGGCGGGCGACAGGACGGGGGCGCAAGCGCTCTCCCGTGCCGGCATGGGTCACGGATGTCATGGACCTGCCTAGTCAGGGGGACGGGCGACCGGACACCGGGGGACAAGATCGCAAGAGAGCGCTCTCACCGCGCTTCGACTGGTATCAGGCCGTGGGAGATGTGGTTGGAATGTTTCTACCCCGTGAACTGATCCTGCGCTATGAGCCCGCGCAAATAGGTCGATCGGGGAGGGCCGGTCATAGACCGGGCACAGGCACCAGTGATCATCAAGGTTCCTACGCCGAGTGATCACCGGGAGTGCCTGTGCCCGCTATCCCATCATGGCTGA